>JAQGNK010000307.1 GCA_028291905.1 Polaromonas sp. | reverse complement strand
GCTGTATTCGCCCGCGTCGAAGACCAGGCCGCGCGTGGTGCCTTCGATATAGAAGACAAACGCCTGGAAATACTCGGCCGGATTGTTGATCTTCCACACCATCGGCGAAGACTCGGTGGCGGCATGGACCAGCTTGGCCTGGAAGGCGCCGGTTTGAGGCCGAACGATGTTCCAGGTGAAGGTCTGGACGGCGCTGGCCGCCATGCCGTCCTTCTTGGCGACGGCTTTCAGCCGGTAAAGGCGGAAGTCGGTGGTCGAGGTCAGCGGGTTTACGAACTGCAGCACGCCGTTGTTGACGAAGTCGTATTCGATGCCGGCGGCGGTTGCCGGGTCGGCGGGATCGGTGCCGTCGAAGGTGTAGGTGTAGTAGATCTTGGCGCCTGGCGTGGGCGTGCTGATCCTGACGTAGCGACGGGGCGCCGTGGTGCCGGATTTGCACATCACCTGGGGCGGCGCGACGCGCTGGGTGGTGATGCTGTCGAAAATGGACTTGGCCTCGCCTGCCGTGAGCGCGGCAGCCGGGGCAAACTGCGTGGCACTGCTGCCCTTCATGTAGCCGGCCGCCACCAGCGCATTGATGCTGGCGCGACGGCTTGCGGTCAGCGACCCCACATCGGTGAACGACGACAGCGCATTGGTACTCGATGCGGGAACCTTGAACGCTCTGGCATAGATTTCCGCCGCTTCTTCGCGCGTCACTTTTTGCTCGGGATAGAAGAAGCCCTGCACATTGCTGATGATGCCCTCCTCCAGCGCCGTCTCGATTTCCTTTGCGCCGGGCGTGACGCCAATCTTGACATCGACGAAGGTGGGCTGCGCCAGCTTGTACGGGTCGTTGTACTCCGACGAATGCACCCAGTCGAAATATTTGGAGATGGAGCCAACGAACTCGGCGCGTGTCAGGGTGGCCGCGTCCGGACTGGGCTGGGGCTGCGGATCGTCTCCGCCGCCGCAGGCCGTGACCATGGTGGCGGTGGCGCCAGAAACCATCAGGGCCGGAAGCCCCATCAGCTGGCCGAAGAAGCGGCGGGAAATTTTTTCTGGCCGTGCGTCTTGCTGCAGGGCACGTTCAGAAGAGGACTTGGCTGTCATGGCGGTGTTTGTCTTGTCATTCATGGTGGCACTTCGGGTTGGGTCAGGGTTGCAAAAACCGGTGTGCTGAAAGCGCTGGCAAAAGCGATTCATTCGCTGTTCGCGCAAGTCAACACGTCAACTTTCAATTAAGTAACTAGATAGTTAATTTAAATTTTGAATGAAATTGCTTTTTTATTCTGTCGGGATAAACCCCTAGCGATCAGCTGCGGGCATGTGCCTGAAGCCGCCTGCCTGCGCCCGCAGCCATGCTCGGCGCCGATGCGGCAGGCAGGCGTTCGCTCGGTTCAGGCGCTTGCCAGCGCGGCCAGGCCGCGCAATGCCAGCAGGTAGGACTGCGGCCCCAGCCCCTGGATCGTGCCCCTGACCGCCGGCGAAATGATGGAATGCGCGCGCCATGCCTCGCGCGCGGCGATGTTGGACATGTGCACCTCCAGCACCGGAAACGGCATGGCCTTGATGGCATCGTGCAGCGGCACGCCGTGCTGGGTCAGGCCGGCCGGGTTGACCATCGCGCCCTGCGCGGTGTCGATGTGCTGGTGCAGGAAGTCCACCAGCACGCCTTCGTGGTTGGACTGGATGGTTTCGAGCGTCACACCCAGCTCGGCGGCCAGGGCGGCCAGCTGGCTGTCGATTTCGGCAAGCGTCGTGGTGCCGTAGATGTGCGGCTCGCGCCGGCCGAACAGGTTCAGGTTCGGGCCGTGCAGGACAAGGATTTTCATGGGAAGTGCCAGGGTTTCAGTGAAAGGTCGGGATGCGGCTTAGCGGCGGGCCTTGGCCAGCTCGTCGTTGTAGAGCTTGACTATTGCCGGGTCGTAGGCGGCGGAAAATTTCTGCGTCGCCGCGCTGGCGATCTGGCGCATCCGGGCCAGCTCGGCCGGCGCCACTTCATTGAACTGCATGCCCTTGGCCTGCAGCTCGCCAACCGATTTCTGCGCGGCGGCGCGGCTGACCAGGCGCTGGTAGCCGCGCGCCTCGTCGGCCGCCTGGTGCATGATTTTTTGCTCCGTCGGCGACAACCGGTCCCAGAAGCGCTTGCTGACCAGCACGATGTTGGCGGCGTACACATGGTTGGTCGCGCTCAGGTGTTTCTGCACCTCGAACAGCTTGTTCGACAGGATCACCGCATAGGGGTTCTCCTGGCCATCGACGGCCTTGGCTTCCAGCGCGCCATACAGCTCGGCAAACGGCATGGGCACCGGGTTGGCCTTGAAGGCCTTGAAGGTTTCCAAAAAGACCGGGTTCGGGATCACCCGGATCTTCAGGCCATCAAAATCTTCGGCTTTCGCAATGGGCCGCTTGCTGTTGGTGACATTCCTGAAGCCCAGGTCCCAGTAGCCCAGCGACACCAGGCCTTTCTCGGGCAATTTGGCCAGCAGCGCCTGGCCGAACGGGCCGTCGAGCATCTGGTCGGCCTGCGCGAAGGTGCTGACCGCGAACGGGAAATCAACCAGTCCGAATTCCTTGACGATGCCCGCCAGCGAGGTGGTCGCCGGCGCCGTCATCTCCTGGATGCCGCCCTGCAGCGCCGACTGCTGCTGCATGTCGCTGCCCAGCTGGGAGGCCGGGAATTCCTGCACCTTGAGCTTGCCGCCGCTTTTGGCCGCCAGCAGTTCGGCAAAGCGCTTGACGCCGAAGCTGACCGCATGGTCCGCGTTGTTCAGGTGGCCGAACTTGATGGTTCGCTCCTGGATGTCCTGGGCGCAGGCCGCCGTAGCCAGCAGGCCGATGGCCAAGCACGCGACCGCGCGCCGATGGATGTTGAAGCTCAATTTTGTCTCCTTGATGTAGTTGGTGAAGGAAACCGGGCATGCCGCCAGAGCCCGGTTTTGCAAAGTATATCGATAGAACTGGAAACTGTTTCCACTTTTGAAATATTTTCCAGAAGCCTACAATTAATTACCAACAGCGCCCCACGCCGGAACCATCAAAAAAATGAGCAGCACCCTAGAGCGAACCTTTGCCATCCTCGAATACCTCTCGGGCCGCCCGGACGGCGCCACCCTGATCGCGATTGCCGACGACCTGGCGGTGCCGCGCAGCGCCTGCCACCGCCTGCTCACCGAGATGGTCCGCTGCGGCTACCTGCGCCAGCTGAGGAACCACGGCGACTACGCCCTGACCACCAAGCTGGCCGCGCTCGGCCTGAGCTACCTCAGCAAATCGGGCATCGTGGACATTGCCCAGCCGCTGATCGACGGCGTGGCCCAGCTGTCCGGCGAGCTGGTGCGGCTGGCCATCGTCGATGGCGACCGGCTGACCTTCGTGGCCAAGGCGCAGGGCGCGCGCTTCGGCCTGCGCTACGACCCGGACATGGGCCTGGACGTCAGGCTGTCGTGCAGCTCGGGGGGGCATGCCTGGCTGATGACGCTGTCCGACGAGCGCGTGGCCGAAATCGTGTCCAAGCAGGGTTTCGGCAAGCCCGAGGAGTACGGCCCGAAGGCGCCCACGACGCTCAAGGCGCTGCTCAAGATCCTGCAGGCCGACCGCAAGCGCGGCTTCAGCATCATCAGCGAGATGTATTCGCCAGGCATGACCGCCATGGCCGCGCCGGTCCGGCGGCCCGGCGAGCCCGCCATCGGCGTCATTACCATCGCCGGGCCGCTGATGCGCCTGACCGAGCCGCGCATGCTGGCGCTCGGGCCGGGGCTGCTGGCGGCTGCGGCAGAGCTGGCGATGGCCAGTTCCGCGTCCGCGTTGTTTTCGCCCGCCGCCGCCCTGCCTGCCTCGGGTTCATGAGCTGGCGCGGGCGCGGCTTTTTACGCTTGCCTGCGCCGGTTGCCCAGGCGCCATCGGGAACGCTGAATATTCGCGGCATTCACCGGCATTCATGAAATTCAGGCAAAAAAGCCCTGCAGCGCAGGCGGTACATGCGCAGACAGCTGCTAAATCAATAGCAGGTCATTGGCTGGCAGAGGCATCGGCCAGCCGCCGGGCCGCAAAGTCCACATACCAGTCCAGGCAGCCCGGATTGGCCATCGCGTCCCGGTTCACCACTTTTTCCAGCGGCTGGCCGAGCAGCAGCTTCTTGATCGGCAGCTCCTGCTTCTTGCCCGACAGGGTGCGCGGCACTTCGGCGACCTGCAAGATTGCGTCGGGCAAGAAGCGCGGGCTGAGCGCGGTCCTGATGGCCTGGTTGAGCCGGGCCTTCATCGCGTCGTCCAGTTCAACGCCGGGTTTGAGCACCACGAACAGCGGCATGTAGCTGCCCTTGCCCAGGTATTCCAGATCGACCACCAGCGAATCGAGCACCTCGGGCAGCGCCTCGACGGCGCTGTACAGCTCGCTGGTGCCCATGCGCAGGCCGTGGCGGTTGATGGTGGCGTCCGAGCGGCCGTAGATCACGCAGCCGCCCTGCTCGCCGGCGTCGATTTTCAGCCAGTCGCCATGGCGCCAGACCGCGCCCGCCTCCGGCCCGGCATCGCCGCCGCCGGGCTTCCTGCCGTGGCCGGGCGGGTACATCTCGAAATAGCTGGACAGCAGGCGCTGGCCGCCGTCGTCGCCCCATAAAAACAGCGGCATGGACGGGATCGGCTGGGTGCAGACCAGCTCGCCGACCTCGCCGATGACCGGCTGGCCGGCTTCGTTCCAGGCCTCGACCGCCGCGCCCAGCATGCGGCACTGCATCTTGCCGGGCGTTTGCGACAGCTCGCGGTTGCCGCCGATGAAGGCGCCGGCAAAGTCGGTGCCGCCTGAAATATTGCACCACCAGATGCCGGCCGCACCGGCCTGCGTCAAAGGCAGTTCAGCCCCCTCGGGAGACAGCGCAGCATGTGAAGCGCAAAGCGTGGGGGCCGCATCACCCTCAGCAGGGGCCACGGAACCGGCTTCGCCGGGCCGTAGGCGCAGCGCCTCCCCGGGGGGCAGCGAACCACGCGCAGCGGGGAGCGTGGGGGCCATGAACTCTGTGCCCCACTGCTGCACCTCGGCGCCGAGCGGCGAGCCGGTCGAGCCGAGCGCCCGGATGGACCCTAAGTCGCCGCATTGGGCGGGCGTGATGCCGGCCTTCATGCAGTTGGCGTAAAAGGCCGCGCCGGCGCCGAAGAAGGTCACGCCGGTGTCGGCGGCAAAGCGCCAGAGCGTGGTCCAGTCCGGCTGGCCCTGGCGGCCGCCGGGGTTGCCGTCGAAGATCACGCAGGTCGTGCCCGCGAGCAGTCCGGCCAGCTGCGCGTTCCACATCACCCAGCCGGTCGAGCTGTACCAGTGGTAGCGCTCGCCCAGCGAATTGGGCTGGTAGCTGCAGCCCACGTCGTTGTGCAGCGTGCCCAGCTGCAGCTGCACCAGCACCATGCCGCCGTGACCGTGAACGATAGGCTTGGGCAGGCCGGTGGTGCCGCTGGAGTACACGATCCACAGCGGATGGTCGAACGGCAGCCAGCGCGGCTCGAAAGCCGTCGTTTCGGCATCGTTTCGTGCTGTAGCGCAGGTAAAGTCTGCGCAGCCAGCTATCGAAACCGTAGCATTCAGATTGCCCAGCAGCAGCGTGTGCGCCAGGCTCGGCAGGCCGGCGCGCAGCTCGGCCAGCACGCCCAGGCG
Source organism: Polaromonas sp. (assembly GCA_028291905.1). Classification (GTDB taxonomy): domain Bacteria; phylum Pseudomonadota; class Gammaproteobacteria; order Burkholderiales; family Burkholderiaceae_C; genus Polaromonas. The sequence goes on along the minus strand of JAQGNK010000307.1, from coordinate 5,783 downwards.
GTCATGGTCGCGCCCGCCATGGGTCACGCCGTCGCAGGCGATCAGCACCTTGGGGCCAATCTGCCGGAAGCGGTCGAGCACCGCGTTCGTGCCCATGTCGGGCGCGCAGATGCTCCACACGCCACCAATGCTGACCGTCGCCAGAAACGCCACCATGGCCTCGGGAATATTGGGCAGGTAGGCTGCCACCCGGTCGCCCGGCCGCACGCCCTGGGCCTGCAGGTGCAGCGCCAGCGACGCCACCTGGCGGCGCAGCTCGGGCCAGGAGAGTTCGCGGTGCAGGCCCTTTTCATTGCGGCTGATGACGGCGGGAAAGCCGCCGGCATGGGCGGCATCGACATGGCGCAGCACCTGCCGGGCATAGTTGGCCTGCGCGCCGGGAAACCACTGGGCGCCGGGCATGACGTTGCTGGCCAGCGCGGCACCGTGCGGCGTGGGCGAGCGCAGGTCGAAGTAGTCCCAGATGCTCTGCCAGAAGGCGCCCAGCTCGGTGGTGGACCAGCGCCAGAGCGCGTCGTAGCTGGCGAACTCCAGGCCGCGCTGCTCGCGCAGCCAGTCCTGGTAGAGGCGAATCTGGGGAATGTGGGGCGCAGTGGTGGGCTGGCGCATGGCAGTTAGTCTCCCGTGATTTTTTGCGGAACAACGAGCGTAGCAGCGTCAGGTTAAAACCGCAGGCTGCCCTGGCCAGCTTGCGGCCGGCTTATCGGAAGCGGTCTGCAAGCCAGGCCGCCATCCTGACATAAGGGGTGTCGCCGGTGCGTGGCGCCACGTCCATCACGCCGACGCCCGCAGCGCCGCCGAGGCTGGACAGCACCTGCCCATGATGGTCTATGAAGGCGCTGTAGCCGACATTGTTGGCCCGGACCATGGGCTTTTGCGCTTCTGCCGCGCGCACCCGGGCGATCAGGTGCGCTTGCCGCATGTACGCCATGGACGGAATCCATGCATCGCTCGATGCGTTGATCAGGAATCCCGCGCCTCGCGCCTGCCGGCTCGCCTTCCCTGCATAGGCCAGTTCGCTGCAGATGCTCAAACCCGCCGGGATGCCCTTGATGACAAAGGATGGCTGGTCCGCAGGCCCGGCCGCGAAATTGGCCTGCGGATAGTGGTAGAGATAGCGGTAGGCCAGCTGCAGCAGCGGGTGGTCCGGCAGGTACTCCGAAAAGGGCAGCAGGATTTCCTTGGCATAGACATGCGTGTCGCCGTTCTCATCGAGCTGCACCAGTGTGTTCTGCGCGCCCTGCGCCTCGCTCCCGGCCACGGCGCCAGCCGGTGAACCAAAAACCAGCGCGGCATGTGTGCTGCGCACTGCTGCCACGATGTCGCTGCGCAGCGCATGCGGCAGGGCCGCGGCTGTCTGCAGCAGGAAAAGCTCGGGAAACACCGTGAGATCGGCCTGGCCTGCGCCTGCAAGCCGCTGCAGCTGGCCGAGCGCATCGAGCTGCGCTTGCGGCGCATGCTTTTCCTCGCCCGGCAGATCGGTGTGGACCAGCCGCACCGTCAGCGTCCGGCCCGAGGGCTGCGTCCATTCCAGCCATGCGCTGGCAGTGCTGGCAACCAGCACCAGCGGAGCTGCTGCAAGCATTGACAGGGGAATCGCCTCATGAAGGCGGTAGCGGCGCGCCAGCGCCTGGTACATGGCAAGCAGCAAAGCTGCTGCCAGCCATGCAGCCCCGGCCGTGCCATGGCTGCCAATCAGCGGGTACAGGCCCTTGAGCAGGGGGTTGTCCAGCTGGCTGTAGCCCAGCAAGCCCCAGGGCATGGCCCAGATGCCGACCGAGCGCAAAACTTCCGTGATCATCCAGCTCAGCGCTACACAGCCTGCGAGCGCGGCCCTGCCGCGCACTGCAAATGACATGGCCGCGAGTTGGCGAACGACAAAAAACACGATGCCGTAAAGCGCGGCATGAAAGATCAGCAGCAGAGCACTGAACGCAATCGCCACTTTCAGGCTGTTGACGGGCGGATGGTAAATACCCAGACCGATCCAGAACATGCCGCCTGCCAAAAAACCCATCGCAAAAATAAAAACCGCCAAAGCCTCGGAACGCACCTTCGGCAGGTTTTTTAGTAAGTGCAACATGAACGCCAGCAGGCATAACAGCAAAGGCGAAAGATGGCTATAGGAGGTTGCCGCGCCTGCGAATAGGCCTAGCAAAAGAATTGAAAAAATTACAACTTCTTGTTTCATCTATAACGGTTTTTGTCATCACTTTTACCTATTCAGACGATAGACTGCCTCCTCATTGTGAGACAAATTGCACGAAAGTTCACTTTTGTTTCAATTAATTTAAATTCAAACCAAGGAAATCCCATGCAACTTTTCTCTACCTCCCGTCGCAAAATCCGTGGTCAAGGCATGACCGAGTACGTCATCATCGTGGCGCTGATCGCCATCGCCGCCATCGGCGTGTATGCCGCTTTCGGTAACGTCATCAAGGGCCAGACCGGCGCCATGGCTGCTGAACTCGGCGGCAAAGATGGCTCTAAGTCCGCAGGTTCGGCAAAAGATCAAGGAGCTCAAGCGGACACGCGCGGCGCGGCAAAACACACCCTGGAAAATTTCCAGGACTCCGCTTCCAAAGGCCGATAAGCGCTTATTGCAGGGGCTGTTGCCGGCCTGACGTTTCACGGCGTCCATCCGTCTTGTCGCAAGATACCCCGGACAGCACCTGCATCTCATGCATGTTCATGGCGTTAATGCCGCAATGGCAAATTCCCATCAGTCCTGCTTTGGCCTGACCTTCAGGTTCACGCGCTGGCATGGCGTTTGTCATCACGGTGGTATTTTTCGGCCGCAAAATTTCACACCACGCGCCTGGCATGCCATTCGTCCGATTAACGGCTAAACCATCAGGCGCGACATGAGTCGTGCCAGTAGCGGCTCTGCTCTTTTGAGCAGTATTTGCTGAACTAAAAATTTGAATGACCTATCTTCAGAAAAAATCGAAAGCGCTGGCGGCGCTGCTGCTGGCCTTGTTTGCCTGTCATGCCCTGGCGGCGGGGCAGGATCACCCCTTGCTGTCCGGCATGGCCGGCTATGAGGTGGACAGCCGCAAGATGACCGAGTTCGGCGTGTATGAAGACGGAGACACGTTTTTCTGCACCCCTAGCCGCAAGTGCAACGCCTCCGATGCGGGTTTTGGCGCTGACGGAAAACTGGTGGCCGAAGGCAAGGTCACGGTGCTGCGCTATGCCAACAGGGGTGCTGGCAAGACGCTGGCCGTGGCGCGCAACTATGAAGAAGCGGTGCGTTCGCTGGGTGGCCGCAAGCTGACCAACCTAGACAACCATGAAAGCTTGAATGTTTTCCTGGTTGAAAAAGACAAGCGCCGTACCTGGGTGGTGCTGGAAAACAGCTATTCCTCAAGTTACAAGCTGACCTATATCGAAGAAAAACCCATGCAGCAGGTGGTCAAGGCAGGGGAACTGGCCGATGCGATCAACAAGCAGGGCTTTGCCACGCTGCATATCAACTTCGACAACAACAGTGCGGTCATCAAGCCCGACGCCAAGATATCCATAGATCAGGTGACTGCCTTGCTGATGCAAGACAAAACATTGCGTCTGTCCATTGAGGGCCATACCGACAACGTCGGCAGCGCACCGGCCAACAAGACCCTGTCAGCCGCCCGCGCAGCCAGCATGGTCAAGGCGCTGGTTGCGTCCGGCATCGACGCGAAACGCCTGCAAGTCAAGGGCTTTGGCAGTGAAGTGCCGGTAGCCGACAACCGCAGCGAAGAAGGACGCGCCAAGAACCGGCGGGTCGAACTCGTCAAGCTGAAATGAAACGCCGTACTGACAGGAACCAACACATGACATCCAGACAAGCATCGTTTTATTTCAAGGGCTTGCTGGCCATCGCCTGCGGGCTTGGCACGCTTGCCCATGCACAGGTTGCCGCCTGCCGGCAGACCCAGACCATCACGGTGGCCGGGCAAAAAATCGTAAATGACCAATGCCTGCAGAACAATGGCATGGACGCCATTAAATTTAAAGAAACATGCGACTTAGGCAAGGAAGGTATGCCAGCCTTAGGCATTCCTCCGATGAAATCTGTTTATTTAGCCGCTTGCCCAACCCAGGCAGTCAATGTCTGCGAAGGTTTTGGTCAAGGCAAGCTGACTTCTTACTATTACAACAAAGACGATGTCGCTGAACGCAAACAGGGCTGCGAGAAACTTGGCGGTAAATTCAGGTGACTCTCCCTACCCGGCACGGCAAGGTTTGCATAAAGAGGCAGAGCGGTCAGGTGCTGGTCTGGTTCCTGGCGTTCTCCGCCACGCTGGCCGTGGTGTTCGCCGGGGTTTACAGCGTGGGCCAGGTCACCTCTGAAAAGCAGAAGGTGGTCAATGCCACCGATGCCGCCGCTTACTCGGGCGCGCTGACAGAGGCGCGCGCGCTGAACCTGGCCTCCTATACCAACCGCGCCGTGATTGCCAACGAGGTGCTGGTGGCGCAGATGGTCAGCCTGGACTCATGGACTTCCTACTTTGAAAAAGCCACCGCAAACTACGAAAAAGAAGCCAATGCGCTGAGCGCGATTCCTTATGTGGGAGTTTTGTTCAAGGCGCTGGCGATCACGCTCAAAGCGCTCAATACCGTCGTCAAGCCCCTGGCCCAGGCCATGGACAGCACCACGCCGGTCGCCATTCAAGCATGGGAGCTTTTGTACGCAGCCTGGTACACCGCGACCATTGTTCCGGCCTTTACCCCGCCGGTCATGGCCTTTGCCGCGCATTCCGCTGCTGAAAACGTGCTGGCGCAGAACGTGGCTCTGCAGGGCGGGCGCAACGATTCAGCGCCGCGCCTGATGCAGGTAGCCGCGCTCGGGGTGCGCAACGAACTGGAATGGAACCGCCTGATCAAGCGGTATAAAAAAACCGGCACACCCGGCAGCGCCAGCGATGACCGCAAATACGCAGCCGAGCTTCTGCTGGCCTCGCGCGATGATTTTTCGACCGACCGGCCAGGGTCGGACACGCCTTTTCTGAAAGTACTGTTCGGCAACTCTGATTTGTGCGTGCCCTTCGTGATAAAGATTGGCTCCGAAAAACAGGGACCGACGCGCCTGGTCAATTTTGACCGCTGGGAGGCGCAGGACACGGTCGAATTCAAACTCAAGGTACCTCCGTCTGGCGTGACGGGCTGCGGCTGGGGCAAAGGCACGGTGGCGGTTCCGCAAGGCTGGGGGCGCGCCACCGCCAGCGTCAACGGCTCCAGGGGCACACGCATCAACACTGACGGCGGGGCTGGCAACCTGGCCTACAGGGCCAACCATGGCAACCGGGGTTACACCGGCGTCAAGGAGCTTTATGACGTGGAGCGGGGCGCCGATGGAAAGCCGCTGCGCGAGGAAGCGACTTATGCCGTGGCGGCCGCCAAGCCCGGCACGGCGGTGCGCACCAATGAATCATTAGGCTTCATGAACCGCCCGGTTGCCGGCCCGCTGGGTTCGCCCGAGATGAAAGCCGGCTTTGCCAAGGACGAAGTGGCCGCCATGTCTGAAGCCCGCATCTTCTTTGAGCGCCCGGTGCGCAACAGCCTTGACATCACCGGCGGCAGACTGTTTCGCGCGGACGGCCACAAGGAATACGCCAGCCTCTACAACCCGTACTGGCAGGTTCGCCTGTCAACACCTTCCCCAATCACGCGTGCGGCGGTGTACGGGCTCGGCGGCATCAACCCGGCCCTGTCGGTCTTCGCGCAATGAAATCACTGCCTCCCTTACTCTCGCGGCTCCTGATTGCTGACGGCCATGTCTGCCCGGAAGAACACAGCCT
>JAQGNK010000259.1 GCA_028291905.1 Polaromonas sp. | reverse complement strand
TCGAGCCAGCCGGCCGCGCGCACGCCGAACTCATCGGCCGTTTCGCCCGGCTGGCCCAGTTCGTAAAAATACGGCTGGCCGACATGGGTGATGTTGGTAATGGGCAAGTCGCCCTGCGCCTGCATTCCGGACATGCCGCCGAGCGAGGCGCCGGCCATGGTGCTGCCGTGGTAGCCGTTGTGGCGGCCGATGATGACCTTGCGCTCGGGCTGGCCCAGCAGATCCCAGTAGCGTCGCACCATGCGCACGTTCGAGTCATTACTTTCTGAGCCGCTGCTCGAATAAAACACATGCTTGAAGCTGCGCCCGCCGATATCGGGCGCCAGCCCCGCCAGCTTGGCCGCCAGCTGCACCGCCGGCACATTGGTGGTCTGGAAAAAGCTGTTGTAGTAGGGCAGCGCCATCATCTGGCGCTGGGCGGCATTGGCCAGTTCCTCGCGGCCGTAGCCGACATTGACGCACCACAGGCCACTCATCGCATCCAGTATCTTGTGGCCTTCGGAGTCCCAGACATAGATGTTCTCGGCCTTGGTGATGACCCGCGCGCCGCGTGTGGCGAGGTCCTTGAAGTCGGTGAAGGGATGCAGGAAATGCTTGCTGTCCAGCGCCTGGATCAGCGCGGTATCGACGACGGTATTCATGAGGACTCCTGGGTTTTTAGGCAGAAAATTGAAGCGCTTGCAGGTCACACCACCAGCAGCAGGTGTTCACGCTCCCAGGGCGAGATGACCTTCATGAACTCGGCGAATTCCAGTTCCTTGATCTCGGAATAGACGGTGACGAATTCGCGGCCCAGCACCTCATGCAGGTCGGATTCACGGCGCAGCCAGTCCAGCGCCTCGCCCAGGCTGCGCGGCAGCGACTACGGCGACAAATAAGCATCGCCCTTCATCTCGGGCGTGGGCTTGATCTTGTTTTTGATCCCGAGGTAGCCGCAGGCCAGCGTCATGGCCAGGGCGACATAGGGGTTGGCGTCGGCGCCGATGACCCGGTTCTCGACCCGGCGGGCCTGGGGCGTGGCAATCGGCGAGCGGATGCCGACGGTGCGGTTGTCGTGGCCCCAGGCAATGTTGATCGGCGCGGCGGTGTCGCGCGACAGCCGGCGGTAGCTGTTGACATAGGGCGCCACCAGCGCCATGGCCGCCGGAATGTAGCGCTGCAGGCCGCCGATGTAATGGTAGAAAGCCTCCGAGGCGCTGCCGTCCGGGTTGCTGAAGATGTTCAGGCCGGTTTCCTTGCTCAGGATGCTCTGGTGCACATGCATGGCGCTGCCGGGCTCGCCGGCTATCGGCTTGGCCATGAAGGTGGCGTACATGTCGTGGCGCAGCGCCGCCTCGCGCACCGTGCGCTTGAAGAAAAACACCTCGTCGGCCAGGCCCAGCGGATGGGCATGGAAGAAGTTGATCTCCATCTGCCCGGCCCCGACCTCATGGATCAGGGTGTCGACGTTGAGCTCCATCTTCTCGCAGTAGTCGTAGATGTCCTCGAACAGCGGATCGAACTCGTTCACCGCGTCGATGCTGTAGGCCTGGCGCGAGGTTTCGGCCCGGCCGCTGCGGCCGATCGGCGGGCGCAGCAAGGTGTTGGGGTCGGTGTTGCGGGCCACCAGGTAGAACTCCAGTTCGGGCGCCACCACCGGCACCAGGCCTTCGGCCTCGTACAAATCGCAGACCCGGCGCAGCACGCTCCTGGGCGCGAAAGGAATCAGCTTGCCGGCCGGGTCAAAGCAGTCGTGGATGACCTGCGCGGTCGGGTTGGAGGCCCACGGCACGATCCGCACGGTCGAGGGGTCGGGCCGCAAATGCATGTCCTTGTCGGTCGGGCTGATGACATCGTAGTAAGGCCCGCTCTCGGGAAACTCGCCGGTCACGCCCATGGCGACCACCGCCTCGGGCAGGCGCATGCCCCGGTCTTCGGTGAACTTGCCGCGCGGCAGTATCTTGCCCCGGGCCACCCCGGTCAGGTCGGGCACCAGGCACTCGACTTCGGTGACCCGGCGGTCGTTCAGCCAGTTCTCCAGGTCAGTGAAGGTCGATGCCTTGTTCATGCTCATATTCACACTCATGGGGCGCTCCTGTTGTTGTCAATGCATGTTGCGGGTTCGGATTCGTGCAGGCTCAGGCGGCGCTTGCCCCTTGCCCGGTTCGGCTGGCGCGGCGGCGCTGGCAGGCCTGGCCAAAGGCGGCCAGGATGGCGCGGTAGAACGGGTTCTTCTGGCACTCCCACTCGGGGTGCCATTGCACCGCATAGGCAAACGCGCTGGCGCCTTCAATCTCTACCGCCTCGACCAGTCCGTCGGGCGAATGCCCCAGCGCGCGCAGGCCGGGGGCCAGGCGGCCAATGCCCTGGCCGTGCAGCGAGTTGACCTGCGCGGTGTCGCCGCCGGCCCAGCCGGCAAAGGCGCAGCCGGGCACGAAGCGCACTTCATGAACCGGCCCGTAGGCCTCATCCAGGCTCAGCCCTGGCGCGTCGCGGTGGTCAAAGCGCCCCTGGCTGGCATGCACGGCCTGCTCCAGCGAGCCGCCCAGGGCCACATTGATTTCCTGAAAGCCCCGGCAGATCCCCAGCAGCGGCACGCCGCCAGCCTGGCAGGCGCGCACCAGCGCCAGCGCCAGCGCATCGCGCTCGGTATCCAGCGGCAGCCGGGCATCGAGCACCGCTTCACCGAAATGGGACGGATGCACGTTCGAGGGCGAGCCGGTCAGCATGACGCCATCGACCAGCGCCAGCAGCGCCGGTATCTGGGCCACGTCGGCCAGTGGAAACAGCACCGGCTGCGCGCCGGCGCAGTCCTTTACCGCGCGGGCATATTTGTCGCCCAGCACCAGCGCCGGCATCTGCGTGCCCTCCTCCCCCAAAAGGCGGTGGTCGGCGGGCAGCCACACCAGGGTCTGGGAGACGTTTTGCGGGGAAGTCGGCATGCTGTGACGCTTGGAGCGCGTAGGTTTCGGTTTGTAGTGTGTTCTGGGCCGGGTAACCGACTCATCATGAAGCGAGACGCAGTGACAAAAGGTGCCATTTGGCGCCCGCCGATGGTGCCAATTCTGCCTCAGCCGCAAGCCACCGGTCGATGATGAAAGCATGGCGCCCATGCCTGGCCGCCAAGGCTGCACTGCCGAGAACTGCATTTCCAAGCCTTTTAGGGCTCCAGCGCTTGCTCCACCTGCGCAAAAAGCTATTTTTTTAGTAGCAAAACTGGCACTCCAGACCAGCCTGGCTTGCAAAAACAGCCTTGTCTCCTGCATGAATCCAAGCCAGCGCACGGCCTTGAGTGGCACTAATTTCCTGCTTTTTTATGCCACAGGCCGGCAGGCGCCAGGCACAAGGGCCGGACAAGCTCATCTGCAGATTGATCCGTTCGGGGGATAGTTAAGGCAGAGATATCCCACTATCATTTTTTTCACCTTGGCATGGCTTTAAACAGATTGCAAACAATTGCAATGCCATTGATGAGCAAGTAATGATCAACAAACCGGGAGGTCCCCCATGGCAGTTTTAATGGTGCCTAGCTCGCTCAGGCGCTACACCAACCAGGAAAGCCGTATTTCCCTGACGGGCGATACGATTGAAGAAGCACTAGAGCGTTTTGCGCAGGGGTCTTCCGAATTGCGCAACCATTTGTTCACCGGCAACATGCTGCGCAAATTCATCGTCGTGTGCAAGAACGGCCAGGACATACGGCTTCTCAACGGACTGCTGACACCGCTCGGCGACGCCGATGAACTGCAAATCGTTGCAAGCGTGGCGGGCGGATGAACTCTTTTTCCAACCCAGACACGCTGCTGCCCGACCTTGGCGCCGATGAATTGCGTCGCTTCGGCCGGCAACTGATTCTTCCCGAGTTCGGCCTTGAGGGGCAGCGCCGGCTGAAGGCGGGAAGCGTGCTGCTGATCGGCCTGGGCGGGCTGGGCAGCCCGGCTTCGCTCTACCTGGCGGCCGCCGGCGTTGGGCGGATCGGCCTGGTCGATGGCGACGTGGTGGAGGAAACCAATCTGCAGCGCCAGATCGTGCACGGGCATTCAGTGCTGGGGCGCCTGAAGACCGAAAGTGCCGAGGCCCGCATGCTCGACCTCAACCCGCACATGAGGATCGAGCGCCATGATGTGCGCTTCAACATCGACAACGCGCTGGACCTGATCTCGCAATATGACGTGATCATCGACGGCACGGACAACTTTCCGACCCGCTACCTGGTCAACGACGCCTGCGTCAAGCTCGGCAAGCCCAACGTCTATGGCGGCGTGCTGCGCTTTGACGGCCAGCTCAGCGTGTTCGATGCGCGGGTCGGCCCCTGCTACCGCTGCCTGTTCCCGGAGCCGCCGCCGCTGGAGCTGGCGCCCAACTGCGCGCAGGCCGGCGTGCTGGGCGTGCTGCCGGGCGTCATCGGCTCGCTGCAGGCGACCGAGGCCATCAAGCTGCTGACGGGCATCGGCTCGCCGATGATCGGGCGCATGCTGATCTATGACGGGCTTGACCTGAGCTTCAACACGATCCATGTCGCCAAGGCGGCGGACTGCCCGGTCTGCAGCCATGCCGCGAGCGAGATCACGCTGAAGGAAACGGTCATGGTCTGCGCCGCGCCTGTCGGCCGGTCGATTTCATCCCGCGCGCTGCAGGACAGACTGCAGGCGAATGACGGGCTGCTCCTGGTGGACGTTCGCAATCCGCCCGAATGGGCGCCGGGCCGCATACCGGGCGCGCTGGGCTGGCCCAAGCCGGAGCTGGAAAGCGCCTTGAACCAGAGCGGCGCTCCACCGCTGCCCAAGGACCG
>JAQGNK010000280.1 GCA_028291905.1 Polaromonas sp. | reverse complement strand
TGCGCTACAGGCCTGAAACCCTTATGGATCAACCTCGAATACCTGTCCGCCGAACCCTACGTGGCGCGGTGCCACGCCCTGCCCTCGCCTGTGCAAGTCGGCCCGGCGGCCGGCTGGCTCAAGTGGTTTTTCTACCCCGGCTTTACCCAAGCCACTGGCGGCCTGCTGCGTGAACCTGACCTGACCAGCCGGCAGGCGCAATTTGACCGCAGCGGCTGGCTGGCGAGCCAGGGCATTGCGTTGACAGACGAGGAAAAGCTGGTATCGCTGTTTTGCTACGAACCGCCCACGCTGGCTGCGCTGCTGGCCCAATTGAGCCAGGACGGGCTGCAGGGCTGCCCGGTGCGCCTGCTGGTGGCGGCAGGACGGGCCACGCAGGCGGTGAAAACCATCATTAATGATGAAAAAGGCCTGCAGCGCAATGACTACCTGCGCAAGCTGCTATCAATTTCATACCTTCCTTTGCTGACGCAGCACGATTTCGACCACCTGCTCTGGGCCTCGGACCTGAACTTCGTGCGCGGCGAGGACTCGCTGGTGCGCGCCCTGTGGGCCGGCAACCCCCTCGTCTGGCAGATTTATCCGCAGGATGATGACGCGCATCTTGAAAAGCTCGGTGCATTTCTAAACCTGCTCGAAGCGCCGCCCTCGCTGCGCGCCTTTCATCAGGCCTGGAACGGTACGCCGACAAGCCGCGACCCGGCGCATCCCCAGGCAGCGCTGCCCGCGCCGGACCTTCCGGCCTGGCAAGCCTGCGCCCTGTCGGCCCGCGCCCGCCTGATGGCGCAGGACGACTTGTGCACGCGCCTGCTGGGGTTCGTGGCAAAAAACCGCTAAAATCGTGGGCTTTGCGGAATTGGCCTTACAAGGCGAATCCGCATGAACGGTCAACCAGACGATCACGCAACTTCACGCAACCCGCCGCAGAACCTGCACAACCGATGCACGCTTTTAGCGGTACACCCTAGTTAAAGCTACTATGAAAATCGCTCAAGAAATCCGCGCCGGCAACGTCATCATGAACGGCAAGGACCCAATGGTCGTGCTCAAGACCGAATACAGCCGGGGCGGCCGCAACTCGGCCACCGTGCGCATGAAGCTCAAAAGCCTGATCGCCAACTTCAACACCGAAGTCGTCTTCAAGGCCGACGACAAGATCGACCAGGTCATCCTGGACAAGAAGGAATGCACCTATTCCTACTTCGCCGACCCGATGTACGTCTGCATGGACTCCGAGTACAACCAGTACGAAGTCGAAGCCGAAAACATGGGCGACTCGCTTAACTACCTGCAAGACGGCATGGAACTCGAAGTCGTGTTCTATGACGGCAAGGCGATCTCGGTCGAAGTGCCCACCAGCGTGCAGCGCGAGATCACCTGGACCGAGCCGGCCGTCAAGGGCGACACCTCCGGCAAGGTTCTCAAGCCCGCCAAGCTGGCCACCGGCTTTGAAATCGGCGTGCCGATTTTCGTGGCCCAAGGCGATGTGGTTGAAATCGACACCCGCACCGGCGAGTACCGCAAGCGCGTCTGATCTGTCGGCCGTTGCGAGAAACGGTCAACTTTCAGCAAAAAGGCTCCTCACGGGGCCTTTTTGCATTGGCGTGCAATGTCCAGCTTGTATGCTTGGTGCCGTGCCAGCCTGATGACCGTCCACCCTTTTCATTTCCTCCCAACACTAAAGCCCATGGACCAAACACACGATTTATCAGAAGACCGCCTGGCCAATGCCTGGGCTGAACTGCATGCCCATTCAACCGAATCCGCGCCGCTTCGGGCGGACGCCAACCGGCTGGCTTTCGCCGACCCGGAATTCCTGCTCAGGCGCGAAACCCGTGGTCTGCGCATCCAGCTTGAGATGCTCAAGCCCGAACTCGAACAGCAGGCCCAGGGCATTGAAAACACCATCGTGGTGTTCGGCAGCGCCCGCTTCCCAGCGCCCGAGCAGGCCGATGCGGCGCTGAAGCTGGCCGAGGAAAGCGGCGATGAAGCGGCGCTGGCCCTGGCCCGGCGCCATGTGCGCAATGCTTTCTATTACGACCAGGCCAGGCTGTTCGCCCGCATGGTGGCGAGCTACAGCAACCCGCGCCCGGCGGCCGAGCAGCTCTTCATCTGCACCGGCGGCGGCCCCGGCATCATGGAGGCGGCCAACCGGGGGGCGCAGGAGATGGGCGCCCTGACCGTCGGGCTGAACATCGTGCTGCCGCACGAGCAGGGCTCCAATCCCTACATCTCGCCTTCGCTGAACTTCAAGTTTCATTATTTCGCGCTGCGCAAGATGCATTTCATGATGCGGGCCAAGGCGCTGGTGGCTTTTCCGGGCGGCTTCGGCACGCTCGACGAGCTGTTCGAGGTCATCACCCTGGTGCAGACCAAAAAGGCCAAGCCGGTGCCGATCATTCTGTTCGGCAGCGACTACTGGAAGCGGCTGTTCAATTTCGACGTGATGCTGGAAGAAGGCGCGATTTCGCCCGGCGACCTCAAGCTGTTCCACTACGTCGATGAGCCGCAGGCCGCCTGGGACGCGATCAAGGCGTTTTACGAGCTGTAAAGCAGCCGCCACACAGCATGCTACTGAAATAATAGCTGCCAGCGCAGACTGTACCTGCGCCAGAGGCCTATTTGATGCATAAACCGTGCGTATTCAGGGGCGTCCCTGAGGATGCGCGGCAATGCCGCCCTTGAGCCGCCAGGCCAGGCGCGAGCCGGCGCCCACCACCAGCCCGGTGGCCCAGAACACACCGGCAATGCCGACGGCCGCGCCGGCCGAGCCGAACAGTAGCGGCATCAGCACGCTCGACGCATTGATGGCCATCAGCCGCAAGCCCAGCGCCTCACCGTGGCGCGCTTCGGGCGTGATCTGGTGCAGCATGCTCATGACCATCGGCTGCACCATGCCGAGCGACAAGCCCAGCAGCACCGAGCAAATGCCCATGCCCAGCGCCGAGCGCATCAGGGGATAGACGGCAAACAGCAGCGCGGTCGCCAGCATTGAGAACGCCAGCACCTTCCATTCCTTCAGGTGCGCCGCAATCACCGGCAGCAGCATGCGGATGGCGGCGGCGGCCAGGGCGAAGGCACCCAGGATGGAGCCGATCACCGAGGCGCTGATACCGCGCTCGAAGCCCAGCACCGGCACCACGAAGGTGTGGACATCCCAGCAGGACGACAGGAACCAGTTCACTAGCATCAGGCGGCGAAACATCGGCTCCTTCAGCAAATCCCAGGCCTTGGGCCGGGTGCCATCCTTCATCCCCACCAGCGACGGCAGCTCGCGGGTCGGCTGAACCAGGAACCAGCTGGCCAGCGGCAGCACCGCCATCAGCAGGAAGGCCGCCCGGTAGCCCCAGAGGCTGCCCGCTGCGGGGCCGGCATGGTCAATCAGCAGGCCGGCCGCGAAAGGCCCGATAAAGTTGGAAATGGCCGGGCCAATCGCCAGCCAGCTGAACACCTGCCGCAGCTGCAGCACGCCGCTGGCAGCCCGGCCGACATGGCGCTGCAGCGCGATGACCGCCGCGCCGGTCGCGCCGCCGGTCAGCAGCGCGGCCAGGCAGAGCACCGGAAACACCGGGAAAGCCACCGCCGCGCTAGCCCCGGTGACGGCGGCCAGCACGCTGTAGCTGATTGGGCGGCGCAGGCCGTGCCGGTCGGCGAAGCGCCCTGCGGGCAGCGCCAGAAACACCTGCGTCAGCGCAAACAGGGCCAGGAGCACGCCGACGGCCGCCGGGCTGTAGCCCTCGCGCAGCGCCAGCAGCGGCGCGGCCAGGCGGGTGCCGGCCATGCAGGCATGCAGGCAGACCTGCGCCAGGATCAGCCGGGCCAGCTCAGGCGTCATGCGTCATGGCTTGCGCAAGGCTTGCAATCAATCTTGCTCCAGCTCTTTTTCCAGTGGAATCAGCCGCACCGCGTCGGCCTCGGGCAGGGCCTCGACATTGCGCAATGCCTTGCCCATCACCCGGCTGCGCTGCTCGGCGCTGGTCAAGGTGTTGAGCACTGTTTCGGTCTGCGACTTGACCTTGGCCAGCACGTCGCCGAACTTGCCGAACTCGGTTTTGACCGCGCCCAGCACCTGCCAGACTTCGCTGGAGCGCTTTTCCAGCGCCAGGGTGCGAAAGCCCATCTGCAGCGAATTGAGCATTGCCAGCAGCGTGGTCGGGCCGGCCAGCGTGATGCGGTGCTCGCGCTGCAGGGCCTCGATCAGTCCGGGGCGGCGCAGCACCTCGGCGTACAGGCCTTCGGTCGGCAAAAACAGGATGGCGAAATCGGTGGTGTACGGCGGCTCGATGTACTTCTCGCAGATCGACCGGGCTTCCAGCCGGATGCGCAGCTCCAGCGCCTTGCCGGCGATTTCAGCGGCCGGCCCGTCCGCCCTGCCCTGGGCATCGAGCAGCCGCTCGTAGTCTTCATTGGGAAACTTGGCGTCAATCGGCAGCCACAGCGGCTCGCCCGAATCCGACCGGCCGGGCAGCTTGATGGCGAAATCGACCGGATTCTTGCCGCCGCGCCGGGTCACCACCTGCGCTGCGTACTG
>JAQGNK010000273.1 GCA_028291905.1 Polaromonas sp. | reverse complement strand
GCCAGTCGGTGCCCCAGAGCACGCGGTCGGGAAACTCTACCACGATGCGCCGGGCGAACGGAGTCACATCCTGGTAGGCATGTTGCTCTCCATTGAGCGCCTTGGGGCCAGTGGCGGACAGGCGCTCGGGGCAGCTGACCTTGCTCCAGACGTTGGGATGCTCGCGCATGAACTTCACGAACAGCGCGAACTCCGCGCCGTCGACCGGCTAGCTGACATCGGGCCGGCCCATGTGGTCCACCACAACGTCGGTCGGCAGCGTGGTGAAGAAATCCCACAGTTCGGGCAGGTCCACCGCCTCGAAATAGATCACCACATGCCAGCCCAGCGGCTTGATGCGGTTGGCAATCTCGATCAGTTCTTCCTTGGGCGTGAAATCGACCAGCCGCTTGACGAAATTGAAGCGCACGCCGCGCACGCCGGCGTCGTGCATGGCCTGCAGATCTTCGTCGCTGACCGTGCGCTTGACGGTGGCCACGCCGCGCGCCTTGCCGCCCGAGTTGACCAGCGCATCGACCATGGCGCGGTTGTCGGCGCCGTGGCAGGTCGCCTGCACCACCACGTTGCGCGAAAAGCCCAGGTGGTCGCGCAGCGCATAGAGCTGCGCCTTCGAGGCATCGCAGGGCGTGTACTTGCGCTCGGGCGCATAGGGAAACTCGGCGCCCGGCCCGAAGACATGGCAATGCGCGTCAACGCTGCCCGCGGGCACCTGAAAGCGGGGCTTGCTTGGGCCGGCGTACCAGTCGAGCCAACCAGGGGTTTTGGTGAATTCCATGAAATTCCTTTTTAGCTTGTGTATCTGGCAAACATTAACTTACTGCTTGACATTCCCGCGAAGGCGCAAATCCAGGTGCGGCTGGCCGCCTCCTTAGTCGAGCGAGACGTTGGCTTTCTTGATGACCGCACCCAGGCGGGTCGATTCGGCCTGGATGAACTGCCTGAATTGGTCGCGGGTGGTCGGGAACTGCTCGTAGCCGAAGGAGGCGAACTTCTCCTTCACCTCGGGGCCGGCCAGCGCGGCCTCCACATCGCGCTTGATCTTGTCGGTGACCGCCTGCGGCAGCCCCTTGGGTGTGGCAATCGCGTTCCACCCGGTCACTTCAAAGCCGGCCGGGCCGCCTGATTCAGCCACGGTCGGCACGTCCGGGAACGCCGCCAGCCGCTTGGGCGCGGCCACGGCGAGGTAGCGCAGCTTGCCGGCGCGCTGCAGCGGCCCGGCGGTGGCGCTGCTGCCCAGCGCGAACGACAGCTCACCGTTGGCCACGCCGGTGTAGAGCTGGGTGGTTTCCTTGTAGATGACATGCACCATGTCGGTGTTGGTCGTGTTCTGCAGCAGCGCCGAGCCCAGGTGCACCGGATTGCCCACCGACCAGGAGCCGTAGTTGAGCTTGCCGGGATGGGCCTTGGCATCGGCCAGCAGGTCGCCCACGGTCTTGTAGGGGCTGGCGGTGCCGACAGTGACGAAAAAGTAGGTCTTGAACAGCGGCAGCACCGCGTCGAAGTCCTTGTCCAGGTCATACGGCAGCTTCTTGAACAGGTGCGGGTAGGCCGCCAGGTGCACGTTGTCGAGCACGATCAGGTCGTGGCCGTCCTTGGCGCCGCGCTTGAAAGCGTCGATGGCGATGAAGCCGTTGCCGCCGGGGCGGTTTTCCACCACCACCGGCTGGCCCCATTCGCGCGACAGCTTGTCGGCCACCATGCGCGCCACGCCGTCGGGGCCGCCGCCCACCGGGAACGGCGTGATGATGCGGACCGGCTTGGTCGGGAACTGCTGCGCCTGCGCCGCCAGCGGCAGCATGCCGCAGACCGCCGCCAGGCCCAGGGCCATGCCGGCGACGCGGCGGGAAATTTCAAAACGATTCTTGAACATAAATTGACTATTTAAAAAATAAAAACTGCAACGTCGCATGAGCACAGCCAGCGGCGACGAAAAATCTCAGACGCTCAGCCGATGGTTTAGTCGATGTATTTGAGGCCGGCTTTTTCCAGCGGCTCGCGCATCTTGTACATGTCCAGCCCCAGCACGCCGGCAGCGAATTTTTCGCGCTTCTCGCCCTCGAAGCTCTCGCGCTTTTCAGCCGCGTCGGCCACTTCCTGGGCCATGGCGGCGGGCACCACGACCACGCCGTCCGCATCGGCGACCACCACGTCGCCCGGATTGACGAAGGCGCCGGCGCAGATCACCGGAATGTTCACCGAGCCCAGCGTCGCCTTGATCGTGCCCTTGGCATGGATGGCGCGGCTGAACACCGGAAAACCCATTTTTTCCAGCTCATCGACATCGCGCACGCCGGCGTCGATGATCAGCCCCAGCGCGCCGCGCGCCTGGAACGAGGTCGCCAGCAAGTCGCCGAAAAAGCCGTCGAAGTTGTCGGTGGTGCAGGCTGCCACCGCCACGTCGCCGGGCTGCAGCTGCTCGGCCGCCACATGCATCATCCAGTTGTCGCCGGGCTGCAGCAGGATGGTGACGGCCGTGCCGCACATCTTCGCGCCCTTGTAGATCGGCCGCATGTAGGGCTTCATCAGCCCGACACGGCCCATGGCCTCGTGAATCGTGGCGACGCCGAAGCGCGAGAGTTTTTCAACGGCGGCCTTGTCGGCGCGCACGATGCTGCGCTTGACGACGCCCAATTGGTTCATGCTCATTGTTGTTCTCCTGATGTGTTTTGGTTAAGCGGCGGCGGTGGCCTTGGCCTTGAGGGCGGCGTCCAGGCGCGGAAAAACGCGGCGGGCGTTGCCCTCGTAGATCTGGAAGCGGTCGTCGGCGCTCAAGATCTTCGACGCCTCGATGTAGCGCTTGGTGTCGTCGTAGAAGTGGCCGGTCTGCGGGTCGATGCCGCGCACCGCGCCGATCATCTCGGAGGCGAACAGCACGTTCTTGACCGGAATCACGGTGTTCAGCAGGTCGATGCCCGGCTGGTGGTAGACGCAGGTGTCGAAAAAGATGTTGTTGAGCAGGTGCTCTTCGAGCAGCGGCTTCTTCAGCTCCTGCGCCAGACCCCGGAAGCGGCCCCAGTGGTAGGGCACCGCGCCGCCGCCGTGCGGGATCAAAAAGCGCAGCGTCGGGAAGTCCTTGAACAGCTCGCTGGTCAGGCACTGCATGAAGGCCGTGGTGTCAGCGTTGAGGTAATGCGCGCCGGTGGTGTGAAAGCAGGCGTTGCAGCTGGTCGAGACATGGATCATGGCCGGAATGTCGTACTCGACCATCTTTTCATAGATCGGATACCAGTGGCGGTCGCTCAGGGGCGGCGAAGTCCACCAGCCGCCCGACGGGTCGGGGTTCAGGTTGATGCCGACATTGCCGTATTCCTTGACGCATTTTTCCAGCTCGGGAATGCAGCTGGCCGGATCGACGCCGGGCGACTGCGGCAGCATCGCCGCGCCGATGAAGTGGTCGGGGAACAGCTCGCTGACCCGGAAGCACAGCTCGTTGCAGATGGCGGCCCAGGTCGAGGAGATATTGAAGTCGCCGATGTGATGCGCCATGAAGCTGGCGCGCGGGCTGAAGATCGTCAGGTCGGAGCCGCGCTCCCTCATCAGGCGCAGCTGGTTGCTTTCGATGGACTCGCGCAGCTCGTCGTCGCTGATTTTCAGGTCGCTGACCTTGGGCATGACGCTCGGGTCCTTGATGCCGGCAATCTGCTGGTTGCGCCAGTTTTCCAGCGCCTTGGGCGCGGTGGTGTAGTGGCCGTGGCAGTCGATGATCATGCAGTCTCCTGTTTTAAGAAAGGGTTGAAATTCTGGCAGCTCAAAAAGGATGCAATGGCCCGGCGCTTCGCCTTTGCATGGTGGTCATGCATCAGACAGGGCAAGGCACGCCGGCCGAGTCCGTCAGGCAGGCTCCATGCCTTGACGACGCTTGGCAGCTATCGCCTCGGGCGAGTTCATGTCGTCCAGCATGGCGCGCACGGCCGCAGCATGGCGCGTGCCGCTGCACACGCCGGCGGAAAAGGTGGTGGTGATCTGGATGGCGGGTGGCAATGGGCCGAGCACGGCAATGCCATCGAGGTTGATGAGTTCGCTGAACTGCTGAAAGCCCAGTTCGACCTCGCCGCGCGCCACCAGGCTGCCCACCGGAACGCCCGCCGGGGCCTGCACGGTGCGGGCCTGAATCTCCCCGGCAATGCCCCAACGCTCGAACAATCTAGCCAGCGCAACGCCGCTGGGCCCGGTCGAATAGCTGATGCTGCGCGCGGCCAGCACCGCCTGGCGCACCGCTTCCTCGGTCGAGATGTCGGGCTGGCGCGCGCCTGCGCGCCCCGCCACCGCCACGCCCGAGCGGACCAGGTCCACTTTGGAGCCGGCCTGCACGCAGCCGGCAGCCACCAGCTTGTCGATCGCGTCGGACGCCAGGAACACCACGTCGAAAGCCTCGCCGGCCTGCACGCGCCGGGCCGCATCGACCCCCCCCACCGATTCGAGCAGCACGCGGCAGTCTGAACGGCGCTCGAACGCCTCCACCAACTCAGTCAGCACCTGGCGCGTGGCCATGGAAGAAATGGCTTTGATTTCGGTTGTCATGACAGACAAGATAGGGAAGTTTTCATGGTCCTGCAATTGTCAGCACAAGGCATATGTTGCAGAACGTGATGCTCGCTATAGCTGATATAGCATATTGGCATTGCTCATTACCAGTTATGCTGATTAAATCTTGCCATGGACCTAAAGCAACTCGAATATTTTGTCCGTGTCGCCGAACTCAGCAGCTTCACCAGGGCGTCCATCGCGCTCGACGTGGCCCAGCCCGCGCTGAGCCGGCAGGTGCGGCTGCTGGAAGTGGAGCTGCGCCAGAGCCTGCTGGTGCGCAACGGGCGCGGCGCCACGCCCACCGAGGCCGGCCAGCTGCTGCTGGCGCATGGGCGCGGCATCCTGCATCAGGTGGAACGGGCGCGCGAAGAGCTGGGCCGGGTGCGCGGCTCGCTCGCCGGGCGCGTCGCCATCGGACTGCCGCCCACGCTGGCGCGGGTGCTGACGGTGCCGCTGACCCGCGCCTTTCGCAGGCAGCTGCCCGAGGCGCAGCTGTCGATCAGCGAAGGCCTGTCGGTGGTGATGCAGGAATGGCTGCTCAACGGGCGGCTGGACATCGCGGTGCTCTACAACGCCCAGCCCGCCGCCGGCATCGAGATGGCGGCGCTGCTGGACGAAGACCTGCTGCTGGTGCAGGCGCGCCCGCCCGGCTTGAGCGAAGACCCGCCGCCCCCGGCCATCCGGCTCAGCGAGGTGGCCAGGCTGCCGCTGGTGATTCCCAGCCGGCCCAATGCGATCCGCATGCATGTGGAAGCGCAGATGGCGGGCATCGGCTGCCGGCCGGTGATTGCGCTCGAAATCGACGGCGTGGCCGCGATTCTTGACCTGGTGGCCGACGGCGCCGGCTGCGCCCTGCTGCCCGTCAATGCGGTGGCCAGCTCCATCAGGCCGTCAGCCTTCACCACCCGTATGATCTGCGAACCGGCGCTGCGCACCCGGCTGTCGCTGGTGACAAGCTCACTGCGGCCCGCTACCCTGACCCAGAAAACCACCCTGGCGCTGATCCGCAGCATCGCCAAGGGCCAGCTCGACACACCATGAGGGCACTACTATGAAACTAATAGCTATCCGCGCATACAGCGTATGCGCAATACTCGCTTTTGGCACTTTATTAGGCAGTGTGACGCCGCTACAGGCGCAGGCCCAGCCGGCGGCTTACCCGACCAGGCCGATCCGGCTGGTGGTGCCGTTCACTCCCGGCGGCAGCACCGACATCCTGGCGCGCGCCATTGGGCAGGAGTTGACCCGCGCCTGGGGCCAGAGCGTGGTGGTGGACAACGTGCCCGGCGCCGGCGGCGCTATCGGCGCCGACAAGGTGGCGAAGGCGCCGGCCGACGGCTACACGCTGCTCATGGGCCACATCGGCACACTGGCGGTGAACCCGAGCCTGTACCCCAAGCTGCCTTACAACCCGGTGAAGGATTTCGCGCCGGTGGCCTGGGTGGCCCGTGTGCCGAATGTGCTGGTGGTCCACCCCAGCGTGCCAGCCAGGACGTTGAAAGAGCTGGTGGCCCTGGCCAAGGCCCAACCGGGCCAGCTCAACTACGGCTCGGGCGGCAACGGCAGCGCGGCCAACCTGGCGACTGAATACTTCAAGCTGCAGACCGGCACCTCGCTGCTGCATATTCCCTACCGGGGCACCGCGCCGGCCGTGACCGACCTGATGGGCGGGCAGCTCCAGGTGCTGTTCACCGGCGCGCCGGCCGTGATGGCGCAGCTCAAAAGCGGCCAGCTGCGGGCGCTGGCGGTTTCCAGCCCGCAGCGGCTGGGCGCCCTGCCCGAACTGCCCACCGTGGCCGAGAGCGGCTATCCGGGTTTCGAGGCGGACCAGTGGTACGGCGTGGTAGCGCCCGCCGGCACGCCGCCCGACATCATTGGCCGGCTCAACCGGCAGATCAACGAAGCGCTCAAATCGCCCGAGCTGGGCAAGCGCCTGGAGGCCGAGGGCGCGGTCGCCATGCCCGGCACGCCCGAGGTGTTCGGCCGGCTGATCGCCACTGAAATCACTCGCTGGAAACCAGTCATTGGCTCGGGCCGGGTCAAGGCGGATTGATGGCATGGTTGACGGCGGCGGCTTGCCTGCTACCAAAACAATAGCTGCTTGCGCATGCAGCGCATGCGCTATCGGCCTGTTTGATGCATAAATCAGCAGCGGCGCCGGGTTTTTCGGCGTTCCTCGTTCCTCCAGCGGCGCAAGAAAGACAGCTGGGCTTCGAGAATTTTGTATTTTTTAATAAAAAATGGCTGCAGCGCATACTCTGCCTGTGCAAGCAGCTATTCATTCAATAGCACGCAGTCTGCCGGTTAACGGTGGCTGCCCGCCAGAGCAATGCCCGCTAATGCGCCCATCCCGGCATCTGGCCAAGCCCCCAGAGCAGCAGGCTGATGGTGAAGAATGACGCCACCGTGCAGCCCAGCAGGCTAGCGGCCGCCAGGCCCTCCAGGCCGTGCTTTTGCGCCAGCAGGGTGTAGATGCCCATCATCGGCATGGCGGCCATCAGCACCGCGCCGACCCGCATCGCCGGCGGCATGGCGGCCAGGCCGGCTGCCTCAAACAACAGCAGCATGGCCAGCACGGCCAGCGGATGCAGCAGCAGCTTGCCCGCCACGATCTGCAGGACCGGGCGGCGCAGGCCCTGGATTTTCAGGCCCACCAGCGCCCCGCCAATCACGAACAGCGACAGCGCGCCGCTGGCCTGGGCGAACAGCGTCATGGTGCGCGCCAGCGCCGACGGCAGCGTCCAACCCATCAGGGAGACGGTGAAGCCTGCCAACAGCCCCAGCAAGATGGGGTTGCGCAGCAGGCTGGCCAGGCTCTGGCGCAGCACCCGGTGCCAGGCGCTGGCGCGGCCCTGCCCGCTTTCGGCCAGCGCCAGCAGCAGCGGAATCATCAAAAGGTTCTCGACGATCATGTTCAGCCCGAGAATGACGCCGGCCACCGGCCCCAGGGTCAGCAGCAAAATCGGATAGCCGACAAAGCCGCTGTTGGAGCAGGCCATGCCCATGGCGTAGTAGGCGCTGGTGGTGCCGTCCCGGCCGGCCGCCCGGCGCGCCCAGAGCCAGCCCAGGCCGAGCGTGAGCAGCGAGCCCGAGGCATAGACCAGCAGGTAGGAGCCGTTCAGTATCTCGCCCAGCGAGCGCTGCGCCAGGGAATTGAACAGCAGCGCCGGCAGCGCCAGGTTGATGACGAACTTGCCCAGCACCCGCATGTCGGCAGCGTTGAACAAGCCCCAGCGGGTGGTCAGGAAGCCGAGCAGGATGGTGATATAGATCGGCCCGGTGATGGCCAGGATGTCGAGCATCAGCGGCGCCCGGCCGCGTTCGCGCAGGCCCGCATCACTTCTTGCGCGCGGCCAGCAGGCAGTCGGCGTAGTCCTGCCAGCGGGCGCCCTTGCCGACCTCGGCAAACACGCCGGCCCGGGCCTGGTCGGCCACCCACTGCTGCTTGGCCGCGATGGCGCCGGCCATCAGCGGCTCGAAGCCGGCTTCGCGCACCGTGTTGGCCGATTCGCGCATTTCCTCGGCACGGCGCTGGCCGTGCTGCACCACGCGGCTGAAGAAGTAGGCGCCCTGCTCGCTCCAGTCGATGCTGGGAAAGGTTTCCTGCAGCGTCGGCAG
>JAQGNK010000263.1 GCA_028291905.1 Polaromonas sp. | reverse complement strand
TGGACCGTTGGCTTGGCCCTGCGACCGAAATGATGCTCGACATGACCCATGTTCAAACCGGCAGCCGAGTGCTGGATGTGGCCGCTGGTGCTGGGGGTCAAACGATGGCTGCCGCCCGCCGTGTCGGGCCGGCAGGCTATGTCCTTGCGACCGATTTTTCCCCCACCATTTTGCAATATACCGCTGCAAATGCTCAGTTGGCAGGATTTGGCCATATTCAAACCCTCGTTATAGACGGCGAAGATCTGGCCGAGATCAAGGTCACAGCATTTCAAGCTGTCATTTCCCGCGTCGGCCTGATCTATTTTCCCAACCAGCACAAAGCGCTCACCGGTATGCGGGATCAGTTGGTCGAGGGTGGACATGTCGGCGCTATCACCTATGCAAGCGCTGCCTTGAACGAATTTTTCTCGATCCCCGTGGGTATCATTCGTCGCCGTGCCGCACTGCCTGCGCCGCTTCCCGGGCAGCCAGGACCCTTCAGCCTGGGTGATCCGGATGTACTCGGCAAGCGGCTGTCAGATGCGGGGTTCAAGAATATCCAGATCGAGCGTGTCACTGCCCCGGTTCGCCTGGACTCTGCCCTCGATTGCCTTCAATTTGAGCAAGAGTCATTTGCTGCCTTGCATCAGATGCTCGGTGGACTGTCAGAATCCGAAAAAGACGACGCCTGGGCAGAAATTGAAGAGGCCCTTGGTGAGTTTGAGCATGACGGCAAGTTCGAAGGCCCCTGCGAGATGCTCGTCGCTGCGGCGACTAAATAGTATCTGGACAATCCTGCCTGAATCGACATCGGTTGAGATTTCAAAAGGAGAAATACCATGCCCAAAATCGCTGTAATTCAAGAGCCTCCGGTTTATCTAAATCTGAGTAAATCGATAGACAAAGCGGTCGAACTAATTGGCAATGCTGCGAGCAAGGGGTGTGAACTGATTGTGTTTCCCGAAGCCTGGCTTGCAGGGTACCCCACCTTTGTCTGGCGTCTTGCGCCTGGCAGCGGAATGGGAAAAACCGATGAGCTTTACGCACGTTTGCTTGCCAACTCGGTCGACCGCAGCAAAGAAGGACTCAGACCATTACAGGAGGCCGCAAAGGCGCATGGAGTTGTCATTGTGCTGGGTTATCAAGAGGTGGACGGCACTGGAAGCGGCAGCACGATATTCAACAGCTGTGCGATTATTGATGCGGACGGGCAACTGGCCAACAATCATCGCAAGTTGATGCCTACCAATCCGGAGAGGATGGTTTGGGGTTTTGGCGACGGTTCAGGCCTGAACGTCGTTGACACTGCGGTGGGTAGGATCGGCACGCTGATTTGCTGGGAAAACTACATGCCGTTGGCGCGCTACACGCTGTATACCCAAAACATCGAAATCTATGTGGCCCCGACTTGGGACAGCGGTGCCATGTGGCAAGCGACCATGCAGCATATTGCGCGCGAAGGTGGCTGCTGGGTCATCGGATGTGCAACGTCGCTGGAAGTCTCGGACATCCCGGACGATGTTCCCTTTCGGGATGAGCTATTTCCGAACAAAAACGAATGGGTGAACCCCGGAGATGCAGTGGTTTACAAGCCATTTGGAGGTATTGTGGCCGGCCCCATGCATCAAGAAAAGGGGCTTCTCATTGCAGAGCTGGACGTCGCCGCTGTTCAGGCGTCACGTCGGAAGTTCGATGTGAGCGGACACTACGCCCGGCCCGATATCTTCAAACTGCACGTGAATCGCGCTGCGATGCGGCCTGTCGATTTCACGAATTAGGCAAACCTGTGGACGCCGACCAAAAGTTGGGTTTTCCGCACTTTGTGTGACGGGGGTCAGTTTGGATGCAAGACGCGAATGCGCTAGCCAAGTCGAGCTTGGCGCGGCCGTACATCTGACGCTTGAGGTACTTGAGCCGATTGATCTGGCCTTCGACTTGACTGCTGCTCCATTGATGAGCTATTGTTCATGGTTCCTTTTTCCAAAAGGGTGGAACTTAGTACAAATCCAGAGGGATTCAGAAAAGGCACAGGTATGAATGACAGACTCAAGCATGGCGTACCTCCACAACCCAAAAAAAGTCTATCCCCCTCATTCGCGTCAATTTATTCCAGTCCCGGGAATTAGTCCTTAGACGCCGACTAAAGAAATGCTCTGAACAGTACGGCCAGCCGCTCATGCAGTTTCTCGCGCAGCGGCCGGGCCTGCCACGCTGCCAGAGTGATACACTGCGCACGCTGGAGATCGTCCTCAAACACCTGCGTCTGTCGCCCGGCGAAAGCGCTGTCGTAGATGTTCAGGTTGGCCTCATCGTTCAGGCGAAAAGAGCGCATGTCAAAGTTGGTCGAGCCCACCGAAGTCATAAGCCCGTCCACGATCATCAGCTTGCAGTGAAACATCGTGGGCTGGTATTCATGAATTTGCACACCTGCTTCAAGCAGCGGGCCCCACAGTCCACGCGATGCACGGCGCACCGTTGCCTCGTCGGTGTATTTGCCTGGCAGGAGAATGCGCACCCGCACCCCACGCTCGACCGCACGCACCAATGCCCGGCGGGTAATGGTGTCGGGCACGAAGTAGGCGCTGCACAGCTCGATGCTGCGGGTGGCCGCTGTGATGGCGATTAG
>JAQGNK010000257.1 GCA_028291905.1 Polaromonas sp. | reverse complement strand
CTGAACGAGGTGCCGCCGCCGACATCGCTGGCCAGGCCGTAGTTGAAGCCGATGCGGTCGGCGCCCTCGTAGTCGAAGAAGCCGCTGCCCAAAAACAGGTTGCTGGTCGGGCTGACGGCCGCGGCCGCGCCGGTGCCGCGCATCATCGCCCGGTCTTCATCGGTGAAATGAATGCAGTGGGCATACACGGCGCGCGGCCGCAGCAGGCCGAACTGCTCATAGACGCTCAGGTAGCTGCGCGCCTCGGGATACAGCTGGCGCACCCAGGCGACCTCGTCCTTGTTCTCGGCCACATGCGACTGGATCCACACGTCCGGGTAGCGCGCCGCCAGCTCGCCGGCCCCCCGCAGCTGGGCTGGACTGCAGCTGGGCACGAAGCGCGGCGTGATGGCGTAGCCCAGCCGGTCCACGCCGTGCCAGCGCCGGATCAGCGCCTCGGTGTCAAGCAGGCTTTGCTCGGTCTCGTCGCGTACGCCGTCGGGCGAGTTCTGGTCCATCAGCACCTTGCCGGCGAGCAGCCGCAGGCTGCTCGCCTGCGCCTGGGCAAACAGCGCATCGACCGATTCGGGATGCGAGGTGGCGAAGGTCAGCGCGGTGGTGACGCCGTTGCGCAGCAGTTCCGCTATGAAAAAAGTAGCTGCCTGCGCACTGTAGTCGTGCGCCGAGAACCTTTTTTCATGCGGAAAGGTGTAGTTTTCCAGCCATGGCAGCAGCCCTTCGGCCGGCGAGCCGATCACGTCGGTCTGCGGAAAGTGGATGTGCATATCGACAAAACCCGGCGCGATGATGCGGCCGGGGAAATGCTCGACCGGCAGGTTTGCGAAACGCGGCGCCAGCTCGCGCCAGGCGCCGATAGCCTGCACCACCTGCCGGCCCTGGGCGTCGGGGCCGATCACCAGCAGGCCGTCGGACTCCAGCACGGCCTGGCCGGGGGCGGAAAAATGCAGGATAGAGGCGCGGTAGGCTTTCATGGCGTGAAGATGACCTGGTTAAAAAAGATTGGGCCTGCTCACTCTACAGCCATCGCCGATGGAATCGCGCCAGACCCGCACGCCACTCAGGGCCGGCAGCCGGGGCGCCAGCTGGCGAAAGATGAACTGGCACAGGTTTTCGAGCGTCGGCGGCCCCAGGCCTTGCACCTCGTCGAGCAGATGGTGGTCGAGCTGCTCCTTCAGCAGTGCCACTTCGCGCCGCACCAGCCCCAGGTCGATCACCATGCCGGTGCCCGGATCGGGCCGGCCGGTCAGGAACACCTCGGCGTTGTAGGTGTGGCCGTGGATGCGCTTGCTGCTGGCGGTCTCGATGGCGCGGTCCAGCGTGTGGGCAGCGTCGAAAAAAAAGCGCTGGCTCAGCTCGCAGGCCATGGGCATGGGTACGGGCATGTCGGGACTCATCGGGGCGCTGGTCATCGGATGCCGGTGATCTTGTGCGTCTGCAGGCTGAGCCGCCAGGCCGGCCGCGCCAGGCACAGCGCGATGCAGGTCTGGGTGTTGCGCTGGCGCTCGGCGTTGTCCATCGGCTGCAGGTAGCGGTGGGTGAAGCGGGCTGCCTCCAGCTCGGCCAGATCGAATTGCGGCTGCGGCCAGACCAGCTTGAGTTCGTGGCCCTCGCGCTGGATCCAGGGTGCGCCGGCCTTGGGGCTGACGCAGATCCAGTCGATGCCGGCGGGCGCGGCAATCGTGCCGTTGGTCTCGACCGCGATCATGAAGCCGCGCGCATGCAGTGCCTCGATCAGACCCGCATCGACCTGCAGCAGCGGCTCGCCGCCGGTCATCACGACAAAGCGGTGGGCCGTGTCGCCCGCCGGCCACTGAGCCTCAATGCAATCGGCCAGCGCCTCGGCGGTCCTGAACTTGCCGCCCAGGGTGCCGTCGGTGCCGACGAAATCGGTGTCGCAGAAGCGGCAGACCGCCGTGGCGCGGTCCTGCTCGCGGCCGGTCCAGAGGTTGCAGCCGGCAAAGCGGCAAAACACCGCCGGCCGGCCGGCCTGGCCGCCCTCGCCTTGCAAGGTGTAGAAGATTTCCTTGACCTGGTAAGTCATGCCGGGCTCCAGAGCCCGCTACCCAGAGGGAAATCGGCAGCGTGGCCGCCGGCCGCTTTGCCGCGCATCGGGGCGGCACTCATCATGGCGCTCGGGCCGATGAGGTTTTTGTACATGGTAGTCCTCTACATGGCCCCGAAAAACAAAAGGCCAGCGCACCGGGACAGTACGCTGGCAAGTGGCGATTTTAGCGGCATGGGCTTTCGCATGGCGGACGCGGGGCTTTGGGGCGCGCCCGCTTTCCAAGCCGGCGCCACAAATGCAGGTTCATGCATCAAACAGCCTGAGTAGCCACCTGGCTCAGACGCTCATGCGCCTTGTCATTCCCGCGCAGGCGCAAATCCAGCCGGGGCCGGGGCACAGGATTCCTGCCTTCGCGGGAATGACAGCTTTAGGCCCCAGCCATGCATTTAACCAATAAAAATGCTTGCAGCGCACGCAAAACCTGCACAAGCAGCTATAAATTAAATAGCAAATAGATTGACGCTGTTAATTTCTCGCGCCAGCCGCCACTTCATTTGCTCGAAGGCGCCGGCGCACTGCTTTGGGCAATGCCGAGCTTGCGCTGCAGCGCCGGGCAATCGGTAGGCTCGCCCGGTCCGGTTTCAATCAGGGGAATCAGCGCCGCCAGCGGCGCGGCGATGACACCCAGGACGACGGCGCCAGCGGTGCGGGCCACCAGCGGCCCTTTTTCGAGCTTGAAATCGGCCTGCTTGAAGCTGCCCTGGACGTGAACCGGCGTGCGCAGCGAAAGAATGCCCATGCGCTTGGGCTTGGGCGCGACGGCCAGCGCGAAGCGTTCCTGCTTCAAATCAAACCTGCCGCTGCCCAGGATTTGCGTCTGTTCGGTATCGACAACAAACACCGACGACGTGCCCTGCCCGTTCCTGACATCGAACGCAACGCCGCCGCAGTTGACATTGATGGTCTGGTCGCCGCCGGCCAGCAGCTGCAGCACCTTGCCGCCATTGAGCCCGCTGGCCGCGTCCAGCAGATTGGAAACACGGGCATTGCCGATGGTCGCGGCAATGCGTCCGTTCGACTGGCCCGCTGCCTCGGCAATCGAGGCGCCTGCGCCCTCCAGCCGCATTGTGGCGCCCAGCAGGCCGCCGCCCTTGGCAATCGCCGGGTTGTCGGGCACCAGCCGGTCAATCCGTATCTGGTTGAAATTCACCTGGACCTCGGACTTCAGGACGGGCTGGCGGGCGTCAAGCCTGACCTGGGAGGCGATCTTGCCGCCGGCAAAGCCAAACTCCAGCGGCTGCAGCGTCAGCACCGCGTCCTTCAGCTGCAGCGAGGCGCGCAGGCTCTCCAGCGGCAATGCGGTCGGCGCCTTGAGCTTGGCGGCCACCAGCTCCACATCGGCGTCGATCTTTTGCAGCCGGCTGCCGTCAAAACGGCCCGCCGGCAAGATGTGGTCGGGGTCGGCCACCTGCTCCGCCGCCTTGGCGGCGGCGCGGTTGCCGGTCTGGGACTGGGAAGCCGCCGGCTTGCCGCCGGTCCCCTTCGTCTGCACGCCGACCAGCGGGCCGAGATCGGAAATGTCGAGCAATTTGCTGCGCAGCCGCACGGTCAGCAGCGGGCGCGGCTGTTTCTGGACATACGCGCCGCTGCCCTGCACATCGGTCGAGCCGATGCGCCCGGAAAGGTCATCCATCGCATAGCGGCCTTCCTTGAACACCAGGCGGCCTTGCAGCTGGTAGGGCGGCGAAGCCGGAAGCGGAAGCACCAGGAAGGGGTAGAGATTGGCCAGCGTCTGGCCTTCGATGCGCAGCTGGGTGTCAATGGCCGACAGCGTGGCCGCATCGGCCACCGTGCCTTCCACCTGCAGCCGGGTGGTGCCGGCCTCCAGCTGGCCCTTGATGGGAAAGGGAACGCCGGACTCCTGAAAGCTCAGCACTTCCCCGGTGAGCGCGCTGCCGCTGAAGCCGGCGTCATGGTACTTGCCGCTGAACTTGTACTGGGCGGCGTAGCGGTTGTTCACCGGCGCGGCGTCCGCATCGGCGGCCTTGGCCGCGCTGGCCGGATCGAAGGTGCTGGCCAGCACGTCGATTTCAAACGGCTCGCCGTGGTTGATGTACCTGACACGCCCCTGATCGACCGACAGCGTGCTGATGCGCAGCTTGCTCGGCGAGGTGTCGGACGGCTCCGAGAGAACCCAGTTCTTTCGCTGGTCTTTCAGCTGCTCAAACACCAGATCGGGCTGGCGCAGGGCGACCCGGGGCAGCAGTATCTTGTCCGGCAGGTCGCGCAGCGAGACTGAAAACTCAACCTCCTTGATACGCGCCATCGCCTCGTATCCCGACCAGGTCGCATTGCTGAAATACACATCGCGCAGGCGAATCGTCGGCGTGAACCCCAGCCGGACATGGAGGTCGGATATCGTGAAAGTGCGCTCGGTCTTCTTTGAAACATAGCGCTCCAGCGGCGCCCGGAACCAGTTCCAGTCGAACAGGATGACCAGCAGCAGCAAGGCCGCGGCAAGGGCCATCCAGACCGGATGGCTGCGGATGAAATGGCTGATTGAGGTTGAAGCGCGGCTCATGACAACTCCCAAGCGACTTCCAGGCATCCCCGGAACGGCAGCCCGGCAAGCCCAGGCCCCAGGGCGGCAAGAAAGGCTTCCAGGATAAAACAGCTTGCGTACCTTGCCTGCAAGCCATGGCTTTTTCAATACTATGGAGGCTTGGTGGCTGGCGCAACTGCAAGCCGGGCAAAACACGGTCAATTACATTTCTAACCTTTTTTGCCTCACTAACCATGAACTTGCCGGTGCCCATCCGCATTCAAGGCGGCCTGGCTGGCAAGGGTTCATGCAAGCCTGTGGCCAGGGCGAACGCCAGGGTACATTTTTTATCGTCAAAAATGCCTCTGGCGCATGCAGAACCTGCATGCTCAGCTATGGATTCAGTAGCGCCAAACCGCTATCTCAAATGCCGTGATGACCTGTCAGGAGAATGCCGCCCCAGTATTCTTGGCATCAGGCTGGAAATCCTAAGCCTACAGGGGAACCCTGTCTCGACCGACATGGATGGCGGGGCAGTGCGGGTTCAATAGGCGATTGAACTGATATTCAAAGGAGTCAACCCCATGAACATGGCCCACAACGCCACGAACACCGCTTTCAATGCCGAGGACAGCCGGCAGCTTGCCGCCGCCTACCCGGCGAGCACAAGCGACATTGCAGGCGACAAATTCAGGCGCTTCAATGACAAGGCCCATGCCTTGCAAGCGAAGGCTGCCCGCCAGATTGCCAGGGAACCCGTCAAGGCGGCGGCGCTGGGCGTGGCCGCTGGCGGCTTGCTCGCCGCGCTGGTCATGCGCCGCTGGCGCGGTGGACAGGGGTGACCAGCATGGAGCCGATGAAACCCATGGAGCCGATGGCGCCCATGAAACCGATGAAACCCATGGCGGCGCCTGATGAGAGTTGGTGGCCGTCGGGGCTTTCCAAGCCTTCAAGCAGCGGCGCCCAGAACGGGGTGCGGTACGCATTTTTTCCCGACCAGCACCGCCTGGCCGTCGAACAGGACGGCCAGGTCACGCAATACGACACGGGCAGGCGCCAGATCACCGGGGCGAGCCAGGCGCAGGGGTCCGGGGCCGGCGCCCTGCGCTTTGCCACGCAGGACGGTGACATTGAACTTGCATCGCTCAAACAGGTTCATTGAGCGGCACGGTCGGGCGCAAAGCCGCAGCCAGTGCCGCACTGCCTAGTGCTTGCAAAGCCATGACGTGCGCTGGCGGAGCCAGAATTAAATCGCAGCCTCAGCGCTGGTAGGCTCTGGCCATCCATCCATAGACAGCGGCGCCCAGCAACAGCGCGGCCGCCGCGATCTCAAGCGACAGGGTGAAACCCGCGCCAGTGCTGGCGGTGTGCCGCAGCAGCAGCGCCACCAGCGGCGGACCGAGGATCTGCCCTACCCCGTAGGTTGCCGACAGCAGCCCCATGAAACTCGCCGCCGTGGCCGGCCGCAGCCGGCGCACCTCTTGCATCGCAAAAAAGGTGATGGCCGTGAATGGCAGGCCCAGCAGCAGGCTGCCGATGACAAAGCCGCCCAGGCTGGGGCTCCAGAGGCTGGCGCCAATGCCCAGCGCCTGCACCAGGTAGCAGCCCGCCAGCAGCAGGCGCCGGTCGATGCCCGGCGGGATGCGGGTGGCCAGCACGGCGCCGGCCATGATGCCGGCGCCGAAGATCGGCCAGAACAGGTCCAGCCAGGCCGAGCCGGGCAAGGCGGCGCGTGCAATCACAGGCAGGAACGTCGCGGTGATGATGTAGCCAAAACCCGCCAGGCCATAGGCCGCCGTAAAGACTGCCATCTCGGCGCTGCCGTGCAAGGCCTGGGGCGCGTCGGCAGGGGCGGCGCCGCGCGGCGCGAGCGGTGCCAGGCGCTCGTCGCCGCGCACGACAGGCCAGACCAGCGCGGTCAGGATGAAGGCGAGCACGCCGAAGATCAGCCATGCGGTGGCCGCGCTCCAGTGCCAGGCGACCATGCCGCTGGCAAACACGCCGCTGACCAGGATGCCGGCGCCCGGCCCGACATAGATCAGCCCGCCCATCGCTGGCACGCCCAGCCGCGACAGGTGCGACAGGCACCAGCCGGAGGTGAACACGAACACCACCGCGCTTGTCACGCCTGCGACAAAACGCAGCAGCGGCCAGACCGCAGGCACCTGCCAGGCCATGGCCAGCGTCAGCACGCCGGTGGCCAGCAGCCCGGCGCGCACCAGCGATGAATAGGCCAGCAAGGGCAGCCAGCGAAACCGCGCCCACAGCCACGGCTGCAGGGTGCAGAGCACGGCGCCCAGCATGTAGCCCAGGTAATTGGCGCTCGCCAGCCAGCTCGCGCCTGGCAGATCGACCAGGCCGCCCTGCAGCATCATGGGCAATATCGGCGTGAAGGCAAAGCGGCCTATGCCCATGGCGACGGCCAGCGACACCAGCCCGGCCATTGCAATCGGCCAGGCGCCCGGTGCTGCGGGAGTGGAATGTTTTGCCGCTAGCGCCATGCCATCTTTCTTTGTCTTTGCCTGGTTTTCGCTTGATTCAGAGATTCAGCGATTCAGAAAAACCAATCCAGAAGAACCTTCGGGATGAAACCGGGATGGGTGTGTCGCGCAGGCTGTCAAGACAGGCGGGCCGCAAGCGTCAGGCCTTACGCCCGCCCCGCCCAGATCTGGCGCAGCTGCGTGGCCAGCTGCATCGGGTCGAAGGGCTTGGAAATCACCTCCAGCGCGCCCATGCTCTTGTACAGCGCCACCTCGGCGGCCTGCACCTTGGCCGTCATGAAAACCACCGGCGTATGAGCCGTGGCGGGCAGTTCGCGCAAGGCCTGCAAGGTGCTCGGGCCGTCCATGCCAGGCATCATGACATCGAGCAGCAGCAGGTCGGCGCTGGCGCTGGGCGCCGCTTCAAGTGCTTCCTGGCCCGAGGCGCAGGCGATGACGGTGAATTTTCCGACGACCTCCAGCGCCATCTTCGCCACCAGGCGAATGTCAGGCTGGTCTTCAACATAAAGAATGCGGGAAAGCGGTGAGGACATGGTTGACTTTGGATTTATGGATCAAGTGAATCAAGGTTTGCGGGAATCAGGAGCGCGCGCTGGATCGCACTGAGCAACTCGGTGTTGGAGGTGTGGGATTTGACCAGAACCGCCTCGATCTCCCTGCCATGAAGCGGATCTTCATCGCTGGCCGAAAACACGATCACCGGCGGCCGGGGGTTGAGCCCGTCAATGTCCTCGAACAAGCTCCAGCCTGAATGCTGGCCCAGCGCAAGATCGAGCAGGATCAGGTCAAAGCGGCTCTCGCGCAGCCGGTTCCGGGCATCGCCCAGCGTCGCCGAGAACTCGAAGTCGGCGCTGCCCCCGACGATGGTGGCCACGATGCTCTGGATATCGGGGTCGTCCTCCACATGCAGGATGCGCGGTTTTGCATTCTGGATGCCCGTTACGGCCCGGCGCACGCTCTGGACGAGGCGTTTTTCATCAATCGGCTTTTCAAGCCAGTCCGACACCGTGAGCAGCTTCTGGTTCAACTGCAGCCCGCCTTCCCCGGCCATGGCCGAGATCACCACGACCGGCAGGTGGCGTGTTTTTTCATCGCCGCGCAAGGCATTGATGAAGGCGGCCCCGCCCTGGCTGGGCAGGTTCAGGTCCACCGTCAAGGCCACGAAGCGGCCCTGCAGGGCAAGCTCCAGCGCCTGGACGGCGCTGCTGGTGCACTCAGCGTCAAAGCCGGCTTTATCGAGCATCATGCTGATGAGCAGGGCGACATCGGGGTCGCTCTCGCAGACCAGGATGCAGGGCCGGGCCGGCACGGACTGCGCGGCGGATTTCCAGGGCTCCTGGTAGCGCGGCGGCGCTGCCTTGTGACTTGTCCACTCGGGAAACTCAAAGAAAAAAGTGGAACCCTTGCCTTCCTCGCTGGTAAAGCCGATCTGCCCGCCCATCTTGTTGACCAGGGCCTGGGAAATGTTCAGGCCCAGGCCGGTGCCGCCTTTTTGCCGGGTGTCGGAAGCATCGGCCTGCGAAAACTTCTGAAAAATGCGGTCGCGAAAATCATCTGGGATGCCGGGGCCGCAGTCCACCACTTCAACCCGCACGCTCTGGGCCAGCCGCAGCACATTCAGCGCCACCACGCCTTCGGGCGGCGAAAACTTTACTGCGTTCGACAGCAGGTTGGTCACGACCTGTATCAGCCGGTCGCTGTCGCTCCAGACCTGCAGCGGCGCATCAGGCGCCTGCAGCTGCAGCCTCACGCCGTGCGCGGCTGCAAAACCCTCGTTGTCCGCCATCGCCTGCCGGGCCAGCTCCACGATGTCAACGGCCTTCAGGTCCAGGCGCATCTTGCCGGATTCGATCTTTTCGCTGTCCAGGATGTCGTTGATCAGCCGGATCAGCCGCTCGCAGTTGTTGTTGGCAATGCCGACCAGGCTTTTCACCGCCTCGGGCAGCTCGCCAGCCACGCCACCCAGGACCAGCCCCAGCGAGCCCCGGATCGAAGTCAGCGGGGTGCGCAGCTCATGGCTGACGGTGGAGATGAATTCGGTCTTCATGCGGTTGATCCGCTTGAGCTCGGTGATGTCCGAGCCCAGCGAGTAAAACCCGATGACCTTGCCCGCCTCCGGCCCCTCGCCATAGCGCGGGGAATACTGCATGTCGTAGATTCTGGTGCCCAGATGGGTTTTAAGGGTCTGCTCATAGCGGACATGCTGGCCACACAGCACCTCACGCACCCTGTCCTGCACCAGGCCTTTGCATTGCCAGCGGTCCAGCTCGGCAGCGGTGCGGCCATGGATCTGCTCCGAACTCAGGTTGAACAGCTCTTCATAGGCTTTGTTGTGAAAGGTGAAGCGCTGCTGCGCATCGCGGTAGGCAATCAGGGCCTGTACCGTGTCGGTGATCTGGCGCAGCCTGGACTCGCTTTCCCGGGCGGCGCTCACCGCCTGCCTGAGTTCCTTGTTGGCAAGCTCCAGCATCACCAGCGCCGCCAGATCGCGCAAGGCGGCG
>JAQGNK010000236.1 GCA_028291905.1 Polaromonas sp. | reverse complement strand
GCCACGGCGGCAGCCAATGCTGAAAAACAGAAAGAAGCTGCGACCGCCGCTGCCGCCGCGAAACAAAAGCAGGCCATGGCAGCGGCTCAAGCGGCTTCAGCAGCGGCTGCGGACAAGCAGCGCCAGGCGGCGATTCAGCAGAGCATCATGAAAATGGCGGGCGCGGGCAGTTCCGGGGAGGCCGCAGGCGCTGGCGCCGCAAAATCAGCAGGGCCGTCAGCCGGCTACGCGGGCAAGGTCAGGGCCAGGGTCTTGCCCAACGTGGTGTTTGCCGACGAAATCAGCGGCAACCCGAAGGCCGAGGTCGAGGTTCGCACCACCGCCGACGGCACCATCATGAGCCAGCGCCTGGTCAAGTCCAGCGGCAACAAGGCCTGGGATGAGGCCGTAATCAAGGCCATCGTGCGCACCGGTTCGCTGCCGCGTGATGTTGATGGGCGGGTCCCGACGCCAATGATTATTGAATTCCGGCCCAATTGAGCCTTAGAGTGCGTGCGCTCAATTTATTCATGCCAAGGTCGATTAAGACTGCTGCTGGTGTTCCCATTTGCCATGCACTCACCAGCCGTGCCAAAGTAAATGACTTAAATCCGTCTCTGATAGTGGCCTGGTCTCTTACCGGCTGGAAGTGCCCAAAAGTTAGAATGTCCGGCTCTTAATTGCCTACCACGCAAGGTTTAAACCCCGCAGGCCAAACCTGTTCGCCATCGCGACCAATCCCATGAAGCAACGTCCGTTCAGGCATTTATGGCAAAAGCAGAAAAACTTTATAAAGCGCAGAAGTTTTTGAATCATGCGTTTATTGCGGCGGACTTCCACGTGCAGATTTAAAACCGAAAAGATTCTGCGTCTGCCATTTTAAGAGCAGTGCGATGCCTCAAAGACGGCATCACTGACACAAAAACACGTTA
Organism: Polaromonas sp.; assembly: GCA_028291905.1. Lineage (GTDB taxonomy): Bacteria > Pseudomonadota > Gammaproteobacteria > Burkholderiales > Burkholderiaceae_C > Polaromonas. The sequence goes on along the minus strand of JAQGNK010000236.1, from coordinate 4,924 downwards.
ATATTACAACTCCTCTCACGACTCGCTAAGGCATCCGTACAGGTATCCATTTCCAGCCTGCGCAATCGTATGCACAAAATAACATCGGCTGTCGCAACCCTGTCGGCAGACAAAAAGGTCTGGCGATGCTGATATTCCTGGGTAATTTTTTGTGCCGCATTCTTTTGCCAATCCTGCTCTTGGCGACCATGCCCCGCTGGGCGTCGGCTGAAGCAGACAGTCATCGAACCATTCATATTCGCGGCACGACTGCCTTCAGCTCAATCGTGCAATCGCTGGCCGAGCAGTACATGCGCAGTAACCCTTCGGCTACAGCAGTTGTCAGCGGTGGCGGCACGGCCCGTGGCTACCTTACATTGCTTGACAACACGGCTGACGTTGCCATGGTCAGTGGAACGCCATCCGAAGACACCGAGGAGCAGATCGCCCGCAGCGGACTGAAACTGGTCAAAGTGCCGTTCCGACGCGTGGCCATGGCGCCGGCCGTTCACTTCAGCAACCCGGTCAATGACCTCAGCGGCATTCAACTGCGGGAGATATTCACTGGGCGCATTAACAACTGGAGCATGGTGGGTGGCAAGAATGCGCCAATTAAGGTCTATGTTGGTCGGCCAGGTGATGGCATTACCACGACCTGGAGTGAAAAAATCCTGGGTGATGTGGACACCTTCACGCCCCGCGCCGTGAGCGCAGACCTCCAAGAGCGTATTGCAGCCGTGGGCCGCGACCCATTTGGCATCACCTACCTTGCGACCGAGTCCATCAGGAACGAGGAGCTCAAGGCTTTGTCCGTGGACCAGGTCATGGCCGGCGCAGACAGCGTGCACACTGGGCGCTATACGCTGATGGCACCCCTGGTATTCGTGACGCGCGAAAAGCCATCGGCCGAAGTGCAGAAGTTTCTGCAGTTTGTGAATACCCTGTCTGCCCCGATATCGAATTCAGTATTTGCGTTGCCGGCAGCCCGATGAACAGGCGCAATATTTTCCTGGCGGGACTTGCTACAGCGGCTGCCGGAGCGGCCGGTTATCCCTTGTGGCAGTGGCAACGGATGCGCCGCACCGCTATCCGGCACAACGCCCTGCTGATCGGCGGAGCGTCTGCCATGTATGAGCTTAATGTTGCGCTGGGCAAGGAATTCGAGAAGCGGCATGGCGTGCCGGTCATCGTGGAGAGCGGCGGCTCTCTGCAAGGCCTGCTGGCGGCCAAACGGCATGCCATCGACATTGCAGCCATGGTGCGCGACCTCCATGGCGCTGAAGCCGAACCAGAGGCACACAACCATCTCATAGGACGCGATGCGATTGCCATCGTGGTGCATCCTGAGTCTCCGGTGAGGCAGCTTCAGCACGACCTGGTCCGTGATGTGCTGACCGGCCGGATCGACAACTGGAAAGCACTGGGAGGCCCCAACACCCCCATAAAAGTGGTAACCCGCCCGCGCGAGACAGGCACCAGCCGTTTTGTGAGTGAGTTTGTGCTGGAAGGCGCGGACATGAGCCTGCAGGCGCAGGTAAGAAAAACCCGGGATGAGGTACTGGCCTTCGTGCGCCAGAATCCGGACGCCATTGGCTTCGCGGCCACTGACGAGGGAAAGTTGCCTGAAGGCCTTCGGCCGCTGGAGATCGACAATGTACCGATCGCACGCGAGACCATCCTGAGCGGCCGCTATCCCTACGTCCGTTCGCTGTACCTCATGACTTATGGCACGGCGGGGCCGCAAGCGCTTGATTTCATCGCGCTGGCAGAGTCGCCGCTGGGCCAGCGCATCGTTGACAGTGCAGGTTTTCTGCCAGTGCGCTGAAGCGCCAGGAAGATTGAAGTGGCAAACGAAGCACGCTCAATACTCAACGACTGGCTCAGTCGCATGCAGCGCAACGACCGCGTGCGCAAAACGCTCGCCTTCATGGTGCTCCTGGGCCTCCTTGGCATCGCGGGCCACTATGTTTATGAAGTTCTTCCCAGAACCTATTCACTGACGATCACGGGTGGCGATATCTTGGGCAACAGGCACTTTTTAGCCGGGGCCTTGCGCGACCAGGCAGCCTCCGGCGGGGTGCAACTAAACCTGCAACCGACAGACGGCTCGCAGGAAGCGTTGCTCCTTCTCTCCCAGGGCAAACTGGATTTCGCCCTGATACAAGGAGGCCTGGAGCAGCCCTACGCGAACGTGACCCACGTGGCCAACCTGGCTCCAGAGTTGCTGCACTTCCTGGTTCGCCCCGATATCAAGGACATCGCCGGCCTGCGCGGCATGCGTGTCAACTTGGGCAGCAAAAAGGGCGGCACACGGGTTGTCGCCAAGCAGTTGCTGGAATTCTCGGGCATGCACGACGGCGTGGACTACGTCGAAACCAATCTGGGTACCGAAGATCTGCTGGCGCTACGCAAGGACCGCCTGCCAGAAGTCATCGTCATCACGTCGTTTGCCCCCTCCAACGTGGCCGATTACATCGTCAAGCAGCATGGCTACAGTCTTCTGGAAATTCCTTTTCCCAGCGCGCTGGCGCTGCGACTGGGCTGGGTTGCCGATACGAAGGTCATGGCCTACATGTACAGCGTGCAGCCACCGGTGCCACCGCGGGACGTCAAGACGGTGGGGGTCAATCTGCAACTGGTCGCCAACAGCCAGGTAGATCCCCGTGCAGTGTTCAAGGTACTCGAGGGCCTTTATAGCTCCGGCCTGCAGTTGCGGCTGAAAATGAAGTTTGACGAAAACAGCATCCTCGACTCCGCCCGCTACCCGCTGGCCAGCGGCACGCAGGCTTTCATGGACCGGAAAGATCCCTTCCTGTCACAAGCGACACTCAAAAAAGCCGAGGCGCTTTTCGGCTTGGTGCTTTCCGTGGCATCCACGCTTATTGTCGCTTTCAAGTGGTTCAAAGGCGCGCCTTCTGAACCGCCTCCCCTGGTGACTGACGATGCGTTTTTCCATGCGTTGATCGAACGCGTTCTTGCGGTTGACGCCGCCCTGGATGCCTCGTCGCCCGGATCTCTTGCGTCCGGGCTCCTTGGCAGCCTTCAGAAGGAACTGTCAGACATCAAGGCAATTGCCATGCGGCGACTGGCGACCAATGGCCCACTAGCCAATCCGGGATTGGTGCCCCAGCTTCTGTCCACGATTGCCGATTCGCGCATACGCCTTGAATTCATGAGGGGAAAAAATGAAATCCTGCCTGCCTGATATTGTTCGTCGACTCGGCCCGAGAGTGGTGATGCTTGCCGCCACGCTGGCGCTCTTTGGATGCGCCAGCGTCGTGCCGCTGCCTGTACCGACCGGCGCTTACGCGGCGGCAATTGCCGATGCGGCCGTGGCAAGCCCGCGCAAGGTCAGCACACTGATGCCGCTGCCCGAGGGCGGCACGGTCCGCGTCGTATCCTGGGTGGCCGAGAGCCGCACCCCATGCAAGCCGCCCGACACAGCATGCGCGACCACAACGCCGCCAGACCGCATCTGGGTCACCCTGGCCGGCGAGGTGCAGGCACGCTGCCGCGCCTGGGGCTTGCAGGGCGATGCCTTGCGCCAGCGACTGGAGCAGTTGCTCGGCCTTCCCATGGACCCGCCGGCGGCCTACCGCAAGAGCCGGTTCGTGACCATGGAGCTGGCACGGGACCGCCTTGACAGGCCCTGCCTGGGCATTGATGAAAGCAACCCACGGCAGCCGGTATGCACCGTTGATCTGCAGAGCAGCCGGGCACCCGATGTGCGCGACTATGTGCTCCGGCAAATGGCCGACTCATTTGTGGTTGATACACCGAAAGGACCGGGCTACCCTTTCACACGCCTGGGCTATACCTACGACTGGAACCAGACCGATGCAGCGCCCAACCACTATGGCGCTTCCGAGTTCCTGGTACAGGCTGCAACGCCTGCCAACGTCATCTCGCAACAGGCCACGGATCTCTACTGCGTAGGGCCATAGGCCAGCGAGTCCGGCCGTCCGGGGATGTCGCTCCTGAACCGTCACCTGAGTGATGCGCTGCGGTTGGCGCTCTCGGGCAAAACGACGTCAGGTGGTTTCCGGCTGGAGGACGTGATCCGTTCAGGGCTGGTAAACCCCGACAGTTGGGTGGGCGTTTATGCACCTGATGCCCAGAGTTACAGTATCTTTCGCGAACTCTTCGGTCCAATCCTCCAGGATCTCCGGTGTCCACTGCGGATCCAGTCCAGTACCTTGGGGCTCAATCCTGCAGCAGTTATCTCGACCCGTATCCGGATAGCCCGCAACCTTGCAGGGCATGCCTTTCCGGCAGGCCTGTCCCGCGTTCAGCGGCTGATCGTTGAAAAGAAAATCGCGAGCGCCTGCTGCTCCCTGGCGCCGCACTTCCCAGGCAAAATCTTGCGCCTGGAGGATCTGCCCGGCCTGCAGCTCGAAGCGATGATCGCCAGCCGCCAAGCCTTCGGGCCGGAGGACAAATACATGGCTGCAGCGGGCATTCATACCGACTGGCCGGTCGGCCGAAGCATCTTTTGCACATCACAAGCACAGCTCTCGGTCTGGATCAACGAAGAAGACCACTTGCGTGTGGCCGTAGTCATGCCGGGGGCCTGCTCGTCCGCTTGCCATCAGACCATGCGTGCCGTGATGACGTGCCTTGAGGAAAAGTTGGAATTCTGCGCCGATGCCCAACTTGGCTACATGACCAGCTGCCCCAGCAACATTGGTTCCGGCATGCGGGTGAGCTACATGGTGGACACGCGTCATGACGCTGCGCAGACAGCCTTTCTTGAACGGCTGGAAGCCACTGGCCTGCTCCAGATCAGGGGCGCTAACGGCGAACATTCCCTGCTCAACCGTGGACTGGCTGATATCAGTTTGCGCCATCGCGTAGGACTGCCTGAAACTCAAATGCTCCAGGATATGAAAGCGCTGCTGAAGCCGGATTAATGCAAAAGAAGAATGCTCCGGCCCTGCACGGACGG
>JAQGNK010000248.1 GCA_028291905.1 Polaromonas sp. | reverse complement strand
ACTCCGCCATGAAGGACGGCTAACAAACAGGAAATACGAGGGAATTGAGCTTCCACAAAGCTGCCGTTGGGGAATGGCTGGATGTGACCGAAACCAGGTTTTTAATGGACTTCAGGGAACACCAGCTTTCGCTGCACAGGAGTTCCTGATTCACACCAGATTGCAAACCCTGCTGTTCATTTGAACTGGCAGTTTCAACCCAACAGGTTGGCCGCCAAAAAACAGTCCCGATTTGATGACGCATGAAGCGCCTCCCATCAGCGCTTGCCCGCCACCCCAGCCTTTACCCCCGCCCCGCGCACCTCCAGCCGCACCTCGTCCAGCACCTGACCCTGCCGGCCGACCAGCCGCGCCACATGCCGGCCCGGCCACGGCAGCCACTGCGCGGTGTTGCCGCTGGCGAAGGGCTTGCCGTCCATCAGCCAGCGCAGGCCGTCGCCTTCGGCCTGGAAGCTGACGCGCTGGCGATTGGGCGGAATGTCGGGGTCGATGGCGATGATGGTGCCGCTGGCGGGCGCGGTGATGCGGGCCGTCTGCCGGGCTGAAGAATTCAAGCCTTTTATGCCTCTGGCGCTTGTGTTGCCTGCGCGGGAAGCTCCTGAATCCATAGCAAACACCGCCTGCTCGGTGCCCTGCAGGAACCACTCCTGGCGCGCCGCCTCGATGGCGAAGACGCTGGCGGCCTTGCTGGCCTTGCCGGCGTTGGTGCTATCGGCGCCATCGCCGTCAGCCGCCGCGAACCGCACCGCTGCCTGCACCACGCCGGCCGGCGGCAGGGGCGGGCGGCTGGGCTCGGTGCGGTGCAGGTGGTTCATCAGCGCGGCCCAGATGGGCGCGGCGCCGCTGGTGCCGCTGACATCCCACATCGGCGCGCCGCTGGCATTGCCGACCCACACGCCAACGGTGTAGCGGCTGGAGTAGCCCATGGCCCAGTTGTCGCGCATGTCCTTGCTGGTGCCGGTCTTCACCGCCGTCCAGAAGCGCGTCGCCAGCACGCTGTCGGTGCCGAAGGTGCGGGCGCGCGCCAGCGGGTCGGCCAGGATGTCGGTGGCGATGAAGGCGGCGCGGGGGTCAAGCGCGGGCTTGAAGGCCGGCGCTGACTGGCGGTGCAGCGACGTTTCGCTGAACCGCCCGCCGTTGGCCAGCGTGCGGTAGCTATTGGTTAGCGACAGCAGCGACACCTCGGCGCTGCCCAGCGCCAGGCTGTAGCCGTAGTAGTCGCCCGATTCCTTCAGCGGCAGGCCGACGGCGCGCAGCTGGCGGTGAAACGCGTCGGGCGACACCATCACCAGCGCGCGCACCGCCGGCACGTTGAGCGAGGCGCCCAGCGCGGTGCGGGTGGACACCAGCCCCTTGAACTGGTGGTCGTAGTTTTGCGGAATGTAGAGGCCACCGGCGGTGGCGATCTGCGCCGATGAATCCTCCAGCAGCGAGGCGGCCGTGATGCGCCGGTCGGCCATCGCCTGCGCATAGAGAAACGGCTTGAGGGTGGAGCCCGGCTGGCGCAGCGCCAGCACGCCATCGACCTCGGCCGCGCCGCTGAGCGTGCCCGACGAGCCGACCCAGGCCAGCACCTCGCCGCTGGCGTTGTCGAGCACGACGATGGCGCCGTCCTCGACATGCCGGCCGTGCAGCTCGCGCAGCTGCTGCGTCAGCGTCTGCACCGCGAAGCGCTGCAGCGAAGCGCGCAGGGTGGACTGGATGACCCGCCTGTCCGGCGGCGGGATCAGCGTCGGGGAGCCTCCACCCCAGCCATCCCCCAGCGGGGGAGGGCGTAAATCGGATGCCTTGCTTTCTCCATCCTTGCGGGAAGGCTGGCCCCGCGTCAATGCCGCCTGCGCCACCAGCCGCCGTGCCAGGTGCGGCGCCATGCCTTCGCTGGCGTCGAACGATCTGCGCTGCAGCGCGCCCGTGGCGAACAGGTCCAGCCCGTCGCAATCGGCCTGGCTGGCCGCCGGCTGCATCAGCTTCAAGACGCCGCAGGCCCGCTGCGCCACCTGCGCGGCCTTGGCGTTCGGCGCCCGCACCAGCGCGGCCGCCACCGCCGCCTCCCGTTCGTCCAGCCCGTGCGCGGCCTTGCCGAACAACGTGCGGCTCAGGGCGTCGATGCCGACCAGCTCGCCGCGAAACGGCACCAGGTTCAAGTAGGCCTCCAGGATCTGGTCCTTGCGCCAGCGGCTCTCCAGCAGCTGGCTCGACACGGTCTGGCCGATCTTCTGCCCGAGGCTGCGGCCGCCGCTGCCGGCGCGCAGGTCTTCGTCGAGCAGGCCGGCCAGCTGCATGCTCAGCGTCGATGCGCCACGGGTCTTGGTGTTCCACAGGTTGCCCCAGGCCGCGCCGGACGCCGCCCGCCAGTCCACGCCGCTGTGCTGGTAAAAGCGCTTGTCCTCGCTCAGCACCAGCGCCGTGCGCAGGGCCGGCGAGATATCAGACAGCGCAACCCACTGGCCGCGCCGCACGGTGTTGTCGCTGCGCAGGCGCTGGATGACTTCGCCCTCCCTGGACAGGATTTGCGTGTCGGATGGCTTGAAATCTCGTTTTATCTGGTCAAAAGTGCTTGTGGCGCAAGCAGCGCCTGCGCTGAAAGCTATGAATAAAGTAGCAATGACTTTCCAGCCGATGGTGCCGTATGGCGGCAGCTCGCCAGTCAATCGGTGAGCCAATCAGTCGGCCGCCGAGAGCTCGCGCACTACTGCCGCCACCGAGCCGGCGTCGGGCAGGTGCGAGATGGCGCCGACCAGGTCGTCGCGCACCTGGGCCAGATGCGCCTCGAAGCGCGCCTCGTCCAGCCCCAGCGCGGTGGCCATCGCCTGGACATGGCTGCGTTCCTCGGGGCTGAGCTGGCCGTCGGCGTAGCCGGTCATCAGGCACATCAGCACCAGCGTATCGGCGAATTCGGCGGTGCTGCCCGCCAGCCCGGCGGCGTCGAACTGGCGCGCCGCCGGGTCGGACAGGAAGGCGGCGGTCGTCGGCATGGCGTCGTTGCGCGAGCTTTCATAGAACTGGCCGATCAACGCGGCTTCGGCGGGCTGGATGCCGTCCACCGAGGCGACCGACAGCATGGCTTTTGTCAGCTGGACAACCTGCTCGGGGCTGAGGTTCTGGTCTGGCATGGTGTGCATTGGAAACTCCTGAAAGATTGGATAAACAAGAAGGTCGCAAAGAAAACTAGCGCGCTAGCGCCAGCCGCCGGGCCGCCAGCAGATGGTTCTGGATATCGGCCAGCGCCATGTCGCGGTAGCGCTTGGGCAGCATCGAGCGGCGCGAGGTTTCGGACACTGCCAGCAGCTCCATGAACTCGATCATGCTGCGCTCCTGCGGCGGCATGAAGTCGTCGGCTGCCAGGCTCAGCGCCTGGGCATTGAGCGGCAGCGCCTGGCTGCGTGCGATCTCGACCGCCAGCAGGGCCACGGCCTCCAGGTCGGCGTTCGAATAGCCGGCCAGGCGCTCGCACAGGGTGAGCAGCTCCTCTGGCGAGGCGA
>JAQGNK010000197.1 GCA_028291905.1 Polaromonas sp. | reverse complement strand
CCGGAAACGGTTGTCCTGCTTGCTGTACATCCCTTCCTGGCGGGCCTCGCACAGGCTGGCATGCAGGTTTTCAAAATCCCAGTAAAGGGCCACCGAGGGTTGTGGTTCGCTGCTGGCACGCTGGCGCATGAAAAGCTCCTGGATAAACCTGGAATGCTAACGCGCCGGCATTGGCGCTGGCGCTGCCCTGCGGTTCTCGCCCCTGCAGGGCAAGCCATGCAGTTTTCCCGAGCAACGTATATGCTGCAGTTTTCCCAAGCAAAGGAGACCTCCATGCCGCCACGCCTCAGCGCCCAGGATTTCGACCAGGAACTGTTGATTCTTTTTGATGCCTATGTCCACGGCAGCCTGGACCGGCGCGGTTTTCTGGCGCAGGCGCAGAAGTTCGCCAAGGCCGGCCTCACTGCCGCCGGCCTGCTGGCCGCGCTCAGCCCTGATTTCGCCGCCGGCCAACAGGTTCCCAAGGACGACGCCCGGCTCAAGACCGAGAGGCTGGGCTACCCTTCGGCCGCCGGCACCGGCACGGTCAGCGGCTACCTGGCGCGGCCGGCCAGCGCGGGTTCGGCCAGGCTGCCGGCCATTCTGGTGATTCATGAAAACCGGGGTTTGAACCCCCACATCGAGGACATCGCCCGCCGCCTGGCGCTGGACGGCTTCATGGCCTTCGCGCCCGATGCGCTGACGCCGCTGGGCGGCTATCCGGGCAACGAGGACAAGGCGCGCACTGCCTTTGCGACGCTGGACCAGGCCAAGGCGCAGGAAGATTTCGTCGCCGCCGCCCAATGGCTCAAGGCCCGGCCTGACGCCACCGGCAAGCTCGGCGCTGTCGGCTTTTGCTACGGCGGCGGCATGGTCCACACACTTGCCACCCGCCTGCCCGAGTTGAACGCGGGCGTGGCCTTCTACGGCAACTCGCCGGCGCCGGCTGACGCGGCCAGGGTCAAGGCGCCGCTGCTGGTGCAGCTGGCCGCCGTGGACGAGCGCATCAATGCCGCCTGGCCCGCCTATGAAGCCGCGCTGAAGGCGGCCGGCGTCAACAGCACCGCCTACCAGTATCCCGGCACGCAGCACGGCTTCAACAACGACACCACGCCGCGCTATGACCCGGCGGCGGCCAAGCTGGCCTGGGAGCGCACGCTGGCGTTCTTCAAGACCCATCTGCAGCCCGTCGCGACCGCCGCCTCGTCGGCCCCGCCGGTGGTGCGGCTGCGCGGCACGCTCCAGTCAGTCCTGCAAGACAGCGTCGTGCTCAAGACCCGCGGCGGCGAAATGGTTGAACTCGCCCTGCCCGCCAGCTTGGTGGTGAGCGAGGTTTATCCCATCGAGCTGGCCGAGATCAAGGCCGGCAGCTTTGTCGGCGTGGGCGGCATGCCGCAGGCCGACGGCTCGCAGCGCGCCATTGCGGTCACGGTGTTTCCCGAGTCGGCGCGGGGCAGCGGCGAAGGCCATCGGCCTTTCGACCTGGCGCCGCAAAGCACCATGACCAATGCCACGGTGGCCGATCTGGCAGCCGCGTCCGATGGCCGCACGCTGCAGCTTGTCTACAAGGACGGCCGGCAAACCATCAGCGTCCCGCCCGGCACACCGGTGGTCACCTTCAGGCCGGCAGACCGCAGCCTGCTGGTGCCGGGCGCCAGCGTCTCGCTCAGCGCCCAGGCCATCGAGGGCAAGCCCACGGCGCAGCGGATCAATGCCGGACGCAATGGCTTTGTCCTGCCTTATTGAAAACCGGCGCGCAGTCATATTTATTGCTACTGAATTAATAGCTGACTGTGCAGAATCCACCTGCACCGCAAGCCAATTCAACTTGATTGGATAGTCGCCTCGGGCGGCAATAACCGTTATTCGCGCGAAGGCGGGAATCGAGTGCCACATGCCCGGCGCCCTATCGGATTGAAGTGCAAACACAATGACACCGGGCTGTCACGTTTGCCGCTTAGCCTGACAAGACCTTCAACAGCCCGGAACACACCATGAAACGACAACATGCCCTAATGGCGGCCACCCTTGCCCTGGCCAGCCTGGCCGCCTGCGGTGGGGATGACGACGCTGCGCCAGCCGCCGCGGCCGGCCAATCCGCCGCCATTGCCCCGCTGCCCGCCCTGCTGGTGATCGGCCACCGGGGCGCCAGCGCCTTGCGGCCCGAGCACACGCTGGAGGCCTATGCCAAGGCGATTGAAGACGGCGCCGATGTCATCGAGCCCGATCTGGTCAGCACCAAGGACGGCGTGCTGGTCACGCGCCACGAAAACGAGATTTCGGGCACCACCAATGTGTCCGCCAAGCCGGAATTCGCCGCCCGCAGGGCCACCAAGCTGATCGACAACGCGAGCATCACCGGCTGGTTCACCGAGGATTTCACGCTGGCCGAGCTGCAGACGCTGCGCGCGCGCGAGCGGATTCCGCTGAACCGCCCGACCAACGCCGCCTTCAACGACCAGTTCGTCGTGCCGACGTTTCAGGCGGTGATGGACCTGGCCCGGGCCAAGAGCCGCGAAACCGGCCGCACGGTTGCGATCTATCCCGAAACCAAGCACCCGAGCTATTTCAAGTCCATCGGCCTGCCGCTGGAAAAGCGGCTGGTCGATGCGCTCCATGCCGGCGGCTACCGGGGCAAGGCGGCACCGGTGTTCATCCAGTCGTTTGAAGTCGCCAACCTGAAGGAGATACGCCAGCTGACCGACCTGCGCATCGTGCAGTTGCTCTCGGCCAGCGGCCAGCCCGAGGACTTTCGGCTGGCCGGCGACCGCCGCACCTATGCCAGCATCAGCACGGCGGCCGGCCTGCGCGACATCGCCAGCTATGCCAACGGCATCGGGCCCGATAAAGGCATGGTGATTCCGCGCACAGCGCAAAACACGCTGGGCACGCCGACCACGCTGGTGGCCGACGCCCATGCCGCCGGCCTGGTGGTGCACCCCTACACCTTCCGGCCTGAAAACCCCTTTCTGCCGGCCAACCTGCGCCGTGGCAGCGCCGCATCGCCGAGCGAGCGCGGCGACCTGTCGGCGGAAATCGCCGCCTATCTGCAGGCCGGCATCGACGGTTTCTTCACCGATGACCCCGCCGTGGGCCGGGCAGCGCTGGACAGCTTCATCAAAAAATAGCGCCGGAGTTCCACCACGCCGGCTGCGAAAGGACGGCGCGGGCATCGGCAGGCACCGGCCTGGCGGGCTTGGACATCAACAGTCCTTATCAGATAAAAAACGGCTGCAGCGCATGCAATGCCTGCGCAAGCAGCTATTAATTCAGTAGCAGACAGGCAGACTGCCGGCTGCTACTCTTGCCAGCCAGGGCGAGTTCGCTTGAGCCGCTCCGGGTGAAGGTCAACGACAAAAACACATGCCGGCGCCCGGCCAAGGCTCATGAACTGGAATCAGCCCCATCAGGTGCGGGCGCAGCCTGCGGCTGCCGGTAGGGAAAGTGCGCGGTAAAAACCGTTCCCTGCTCAGGGGTCGAAACGACCGTCATCGAGCCGCCGTGGGCCTTGGCAATTTCATTCACGATGAAAAGCCCCAGCCCCACGCTGTGGCTTTTGCTGTCGTCATGCGAGCCGCGCACCATGGGCTGGAAAAGGTTTGCCATCTTCTCTTGGGGAATGGGCGTTCCCTGATTTTGAACAGCGACAGAGCAGGCGTCCTCGCCGGATGACGAGGTCACGATGATGGGTGCGGCCGGGTCTCCATAAGCTATGGCGTTGGACACGAGGTTGCCCACCAGCTGGGCCAGCCGGTGCGCGTCCACAAGGCACAGGTTCGTGCTTTGCCCTTGCCGCACATGGAGCAGCTGCCTGCCTGGAAAAGCATGCGCCAGCTCATCGACCGCATCGGAAACCACCTCATGCAGGTCGATGGCGGCAGGCGTGACGCTCAAGCCGCTGCCCGAACGGGCCTGGGTGAGGTCCAGCAGGTCATCCATCAGCCGGCTGGCCCGGCCGCCGGCCTTCAAAATCCTTTTCAGCGTGTCGGACTGGTCGCCGGTGATGCTGCCTTTGCCCAGCAGCTCGGCGCTCATGAGCACGGTCATCAGCGGGTTGCGAAGATCATGGCTAACGATGCCCACCATCTGCTCGGCAAACTCCGCCCGCTCCTTGGCTTGCGCTTGAAGCTGTGTGGCGTGCTCGACCATGACCTCAAGCCTGGTTCTCGAATCAATCAATTCCTTTTCGTATCTTTCCCGGTCCTGCGCGACAAAGATGGCCAAGTCATGCGTGGTGATGCCCTGGTTCTCATGCTGAATCGCATTCAGGACGATGGGCAGCGTCTGGCCATCCTTGCGCAAAACTTCCGCCCGTACTTCCGAGATCGAGCCGTTCTGCTGCAAGTGGGAAATCACATGCGTCTGGTAAAAGATGCGGGAGCCTTTGGTCAGCAGCTCTTCTATTTTCAGTTTTCCGATCAGCTCATCGCGCGTGTAGCCGAGCCAGTTGCAAAACGTCGAATTGGCGCGCAGCAGCAGGCCATATTGATCAGCCTGCGCCAGCCCGCAGGGAAAATGGTCAAGCAATTCGAGCATCCGGGCCAGCAAGCTGCCGCTCTCATCCGGGCGCTCCAGGCCTGTTTCAACCAGGAATTCATCGATGGCCTGGATGCTCGGTCCCGGCTCGCTCAAATGGGGGCAATGGCCGATATTCTTGACCATCTTCAGTGTGCCTTGGGGCATGACCCGGCTCATGTAGGTGCCCACCGTGACCGGCGCCAGGAAGTCGTCGCTGCACTGGAGTATCAAGGCGGGCGTCTTCAGGCGGGGCAGCTGCGAACGGTGGTCAGACAGGAAAGCCACCCGCGCAAACTGCTTGGCGATTTCGGGATCTGCGCGGCGAAAGCTGTTGGCCAGCTCAACGCCCAGTTCCGGCTTGCCGGGCGCCCCCATGATGAGCGGCGCCAGCGTGCCGGCCCAGGCGAGGTAATTGTTTTCCATGCTGAGCAAGAGCGCCTCGATGTCCTTGCGCTCGAAACCGGCGACGTAATCGCCATCATTGATATAGCAGGGAGACGGACCGATCATGGCATGGGCCGCAATGCGGCCGGGCTCCTTCAGGTCGGCCAGCATGCCGATCATCGTGCTGACCGAATGGCCCACGAAAATCACCAGGCCCTCGCCAAACTCCTTGATGATTTCCAGCACATCGTCGGCATAACCTTGCAAAGTGCTGTACTTGTTTCGGTCATAGGCAGAAAGGTCAGACTGGCCAGCGCCCACCAGGTCGAACTTCACCGTGCGAAAGCGCTTGGCGTACGCGGGCTCCAAGAAACGCCACATGCTCTGGTCGCAGCCAAATCCATGTGAAAAGAAAATGGTAGCCGCCCCGCTGCCTGAAACATGAACGTTATTACGCAGTTGGACACTCATAGAACCTTTTTAACTGGAAAATGCCCAGTGAGAGTTCAACATTAGCGTAAGCCTTTGCTTTTATGGCTAACAAAAGTTCGTAACGACACGCAAAAATGTTGAGCTGGATACACACCTGGGTTCATTGGAGGCGCGCCTGGCGCCTCAGCGAAAAGGCAAACCGGTTTTCAGCTTCCGGGCAGCTTGGCCCGGTCAGTTTGCAGATCCGATGGCCGCGTATCGGCGTCATGGGCTGCCCCGGTTGTTTGCGACGGCCTGGCCTGCGAAGCCTTGCGGTCGGCCAGCACTTGCTGCGCGCAAGGCCGTTCGCCGATGAACTTGATGTAGGGCTTGTAGTCAACGCCGGCTGCCAGCAGCAGGTCTTCGCCGTACACCGCCTTGGTCGCCATGCCCAGCAGCGGCAGGCTGGCAAAGGCGGCGCAATCGGCTTGTGTGAACATGTTGCCGCCAATATATGGTGTGAACTTTGTCAGCTTTTTGAAAGCTCTAGTGTTCTTTTCAAGCTGCTTGCGAACCCGCGCCTGCGTTTCGTCGCTGCCGGGAGCGCCAAAAAACGCCTGGCCGTAGAGTTCGCGCGCCACCAGCTCCAGGTGCAGGTCAATGAAGGTGATCAGCTCGCGCACCTTGGCGGCGGCAAACGGGTCGGCAGGCAGCAGCGGCGACTGCGGATAGGCCGCCTCGATGTATTCCAGGATGGCCTGGCTCTCGCACAGCGCGCCTTGCAGCGTGCGGATGAACGGAATCTTGCCCTGCGGGGAATCGGCCAGCACCGCTTCATCGTGGTTGGGAACGCGTACCGTTTCTTCAGTGAAAGGCACGCCTTTTTCAAGCAGCGCCAGCTTGACCTTGTTGTAATAGTTGGAGGCAGGAAA
>JAQGNK010000196.1 GCA_028291905.1 Polaromonas sp. | reverse complement strand
CGACGCTGCGGTTGTGGCCCAGGTGCACCACCTCGGCGCCCATGCCCTGCAGGATGCGCCGCATGATGTTGATGGCCGCGTCGTGCCCGTCGAACAGGCTGGCGGCGGTGATGAAGCGCACCTTGTTTGTCGGGCGATAGTTGGCAAGCGCCTGGTGGTCGGCTGACAGATCGGTCATTTATAGGTCTCCTCGGGGTGGCAAAAAGCACCCACGGGTGCTTGGCCCGCCATGATATTACGTTTACGTAAACGTCAACTGTAAGGGCATGATTTCTGCTAAAAATCGCTGCATTGATTCAAGCGGCATTGATGAAGATCACGCCTCGTCGCGGCTGGCCTGCAGTTTTTTCAAGGGCAGCATGTGGTCGATGGCGTATTTCACCAGCTCGGCCTGCCCGGTGATGCGCAGCTTGCGCCGCAGGTTGAGCCGGTGGGTTTCCACCGTGCGCACCGACATGCTCAACTCGCGGGCTATCTGCTTGTTGGAGTAGCCGCAGGCCAGCCAGGCCAGCGTGGCCGACTCCTTCGGCGTCAGCGGGCTGTTCCCGCCGCCGGGGACCGCAAAGCCTTGCAGGCAGTGCGCAAGCTCGGGGCTGAAGAAGGTGTCCCCGGCATGGACGGCCCGGATGGCGTTGACCAGCTGCTGGGCCGGCGCGTCCTTGAGCACATAGCCCTTGGCGCCCGACTCGATGGCGCGCTTGACGTATTCGAGGTTGTTGTGCATCGACAGCACCAGCACATCCACGCCCGGGAAATGCTGCTGGAACAGGGCCGTCAGCTCGATGCCGCTCATGCCGCGCATGCTGATGTCGGTCAGCACGATATGCGGCGCGCCTTCGCCCTCCAGCGCGCTGGCAAGCTGCATCGCCTCGTCGACGCTGCCGGCTTCGCCGACCACCCGGATGTCGTCGGTCGCTTCCAGCCGCATGCGCACGCCGTCGCGCACGAAGGGGTGGTCATCCACCAGAATGAGGCGAATCGTCTCTTGCATAGTCGTTGTTTCCTAAAGAAGGGAGTTGCGGCGACGTCTTCAGTGAAGCATGAACCTGCGTGCCCTGGGCATTCGAAAAGATTTTCAGCGTTCCGCCCAGGCCCTCCATGCGCTCGCGCATGTTGCGCAGGCCGATGCCGCTGCGGTGGTCGGTCTGGATCTGGCGCAGATCAAAGCCCTTGCCATCGTCGGTGATCGACAGCCCGATGCGGCGCCGATGGTACGTCAGTTCGACCAGGACGCTGGCGGCGCCCGAATGCAGCCTGGCGTTGGTCAAGGCTTCCTGCGAAATACGGAACAGCGCCGTGCTGTGGCTCAGCGGCAGGGCGCAAGGCTTGCCGCTGCTGGCAAACCGGATCGTGAAGCTGCAGTGCTCCTGGACTTCCTGGGCCAGCATCTCGATGGCCGGCCCCAGGCCGAAATCATCGAGCAGGGCGGGGCGCAGGCCGTGCGAGATACGACGCACTTCCGCCAGGGCTTCATTGAGCCGCTCGAGCCCGCGCTTCAGGGCGCTGGCAATCTGCTGATGGCCGCCTGGGCCTTCCGGACTCGCCAGCTTGTTCTCCAGCTGCAGCTGCGCCGTTTCCAGGAAAAACTTGGACGACACCAGCACCTGGACAATGCCGTCGTGCAGCTCACGCGCCACCCGGACCCGCTCCTCCTCCTGCGAATGCACGACGCGCTGGGCCAGGTGGCGCAGCTTGGCGCCGGACTCCTTGTTGTCGCTGATGTTCAGCGCCAGCCCGGCCAGGCCAATCAGGATGATGGAAACGATGGCAATCGAGTACATCCGCACCTGGGTCTCGCGGATGTTGGCCTGCGCCTGGGCATCGATGCTTTTGAGTGACTGCTCGATGTCGTCCAGGTAGAGGCCGGTGCCCAGCATCCAGCCCCAGGCCAGCACGGGCTCCACATAGCCCAGCTTGAAGGCCACCTGGTTGGAGGAAGGCTTTTGCCAGTAGTAGCGCACGATGCCGCCGCCCCTGCGCGTGGCGGCCAGCAGGTTCTGGATCGGCGAGTCGCCAAACGGGTCTTTCATGTCGCGCAAATTCCTGCCCACCAGGTCCGGCTGGCGCGGGTGCATCAGGTTGTTGCCGTCCATGTCATAGACGAAAAAGTAGCCATCCTTGCCGTATTCCAGCCGCGCCAGGATGGCCATGGCCTCGGCCTGGCGGGCGGGGGTGGGGGCATCCTTCACCAGCGGCGCTATCGAGCTCTGGGCCAGCTTGACATAGGCCCGAAGCTCCGCTTCCCGGCTGGCCAGGTAGGTCGATTCGACCAGGCCGCGCTCCTGCCGGGCAAGTTTGACGGTCTGGTGCCGCACCGTCAGGATGACCGACCCCAGGGCAATGCTCATGGGTACTATCGACAGCAAAAATATCTTGAGCCGTAGCTGCATGTGTCTTTCGTGCAGGAAATGCGCCGCCAAGGCGCAGGGCGGGGTTTGACAAGCTGCAAACCATAGCGTTGATGGGCTTGGCCCGTCAAGCCGAAAGACGATTGCGTGCCGTTTAAGGGAAGTTAAGCTGATTTCAGTAGTAATGCGTAGGGGAAAACAGAGTCTTGCTGTTATTCAAAAGATTCAATAATCCAACCGCAGCACGGCGCGCATGCACCTGCAATACCTATCATTCATCGGAGACAACATGACAACTTTTTTCGCCAAACTGGCGGTCGCGTCAGCAGTTTTGAGCTTTGCCGGCCTGGCCGTTGCCGCCGACCCGATCAAGATCGGCGTGGCCGGTCCCTTCACCGGCGGTTCGTCGTCGATGGGCGTGAGCATGCGTGACGGCGTGCGCCTGGCGGTCGACGAAATCAACAAGTCCGGCGGCGTGCTGGGCCGCCAGCTGCAGGTCGTCGAGCGCGATGATGAAGCCAAGAACGAGCGCGGCGTACAGATTGCCCAGGAGCTGATCAACAAGGAAAAAGTCACCGCCGCCGTCGGCTACATCAACACCGGCGTGGCGCTGGCATCGCAGCGCTTTTTCCAGGAAGCCAAGATTCCGGTGATGAACAACGTGGCCACCGGCAGCGTCATCACCAGCCAGTTCAAGGACCAGCCCGAGAACTACATTTTCCGCAACGCCGCCCACGACAGCATCCAGGCCCCGATGATCGTGGAGGAGGCCATCACCCGGCGCGGCTTCAAGAAGGTCGCGATCCTGGCCGACTCGACCAACTACGGCCAGCTTGGCCGGGCCGACCTGGAAACCGCGCTGAAGGCCAAGGGCATCACCCCGGTGGCGACCGAGAAGTTCAACATCAAGGATGTGGACATGACGGCCCAGCTGCTCAAGGCCAAGGAAGCCGGCGCCGAAGCCATCCTGACCTACGGCATCGGCCCCGAGCTGGCGCAGATTGCCAATGGCATGACCAAGCTGGGCTGGAAAGTGCCGATGGTCGGCAGCTGGACGCTCTCGATGGCCAACTACATCGACAATGCCGGCCCCGGCGGCGAGGGCGCGCGCATGCCGCAGACCTTCATCCAGGAACCCACCACGCCCAAGCGCCAGTCCTTCATCATCAACTACCTGAAGACCTTCAATCCGAAGAACCAGCGCATCGACTCGCCGGTGTCGGCGGCCCAGGGCTACGACTCGATCTACCTGCTGGCCGCCGCCATCAAGCAGGCCAATTCCACCGACGGCCCGAAGATCAAGGCCGCGCTGGAAGACCTGAAGGCGCCGGTGGAAGGCGTGGTCACGACTTACAACAAGCCCTTCACCGCCAAGGACCATGAAGCCATCACCGCCAACATTCCGGTGTTCGGCGAAGTCAAGGGCCAGCGCGTGATCTATGCCTATGCGGACGACCAGAAAAAGGCCTCTGAAGTGCGCGTCAAGAAGTAAGCCACTCGCGTAGAAAAAGACAGGCACCGCGCCAATCGACGCGGTGCTTTTTTATTGCCCGCGCACCTGGTGCGCAGTCCACTTTTTTGCAGATTTTTTGCGGAACTCAATCATGGAAATCCTGCTTCAACTCATTTACAGCGGCATTGCGCTGGGCATGATCTATGCCGTCATTGCCTTTGGCTACCAGCTGACGTTCCAGACGTCCGACACCTTGAACTTTGGCCAGGGCGATGCGCTGATGCTGGGGGCCATGGTCGGGCTGACGCTGGTCAACATGGGCGTGAACTACTGGCTGATGCTGCCTTTGGTGATCGTGTTCGGACTGCTGCAAGGCAGCTTCGTCGAGCGCATCGGCGTGCGGCCGGCCATCAAGATCAAGAGCGAGTTCGGCTGGATCATGTCCACCATCGCGCTGGGCATCATCTTCAAGAACGTCGCTGAAAACATCTGGGGCCGCGACGACCTGAAATTTCCGTCGCCGCTGCCCGAGTCGCCGCTCAAGGTGCTGGGCGCCAATGTGCTGCCGATGGAAATCCTGGTGGTGGTGGGCGCAGTGCTGATGATGCTTGCGGTCGAGTTCTTCAACCGCAAGACGATCTACGGCAAGGCCGTGGTCGCCACCTTCAACGACCGCGATGCGGCCAAGCTGATGGGCATCAACACCGGCCTGGTCATCACCTTTTCCTACGCGCTGTCTTCGGCCACCGCCGCGTTCGCCGGCGCGCTGATTGCCCCGCTGACGCTGACCGGCGCCACCATGGGCTCGGTGCTGGGCCTCAAGGCCTTCGCCGTCGCCATCATCGGCGGTCTGACCAGCGGCATGGGCATCATCGTCGGCGGCATCATCCTGGGCGTGGCCGAAACCACCACCGGCTTTTACCTCTCGACCGGCTACAAGGACGTGCCGGGCCTGGTGCTGCTGCTGCTGGTGCTGGCCTTCAAGCCGGCCGGCCTGTTCGGTAAATCCGCCATCAAAAAAGTCTAAGAAAAAAATTCCAAGATGAACCGCAAGACTTTGATTGCCGCCGTGCTCGGCCTCGTGCTGCTGGCCGCCGCGCCGCTGTTTACCAGCAACTCCTACTACATCCACATGATCGGCACGATCATGATCTACGCCATCCTGCTGTTCGGGCTGGACATCGTGGTCGGCTACACCGGCCAGGTGTCGCTCGGCCATGCCGGCCTGTTCGGCGTAGGTTCGTACACCGCCGGCGTGCTGTTCATGAAGTTCGGCGCGCCGCTGTGGCTCATCATTCCGGCCAGCATCGTGGTGACGGCGGCCTTCGGCGCGCTGCTGGCGCTGCCGGCGCTGCGGGTGACCGGCCCTTACCTGGCCATGGTGACGCTGGCCTTCGGCACCATCATCCAGATCCTGATCAACGAAATGACCTTCCTGACCGAAGGCCCGCTCGGCATCACGATCCCGAAGCCATCGCTGTTCGGCCAGAAGCTGACCGAGCACGGCTTTTACTGGCTGACCTTCGGGCTGATGGTGGTGTCGCTGGTGGTGGTCCACCGCATCCTGCGCTCGCAGCTGGGCCGGGCCTTCGAGGCGCTGCGCGGCAGCCCGGTGGCATCCGACTGCATGGGCGTGTCGGTCTATCGCTACAAGGTCTATGCCTTTGTCATCAGCGCCGGTTTTGCCGGGCTGGCCGGCTGCCTGTATGCGTACTCCGAGCAGTACATCTCGCCCAACACCTACAACTTCGAGCTGACGGTGATGTTCCTGCTGGCGGTCATCATGGGCGGGCGCAAGACCCGCTCCGGCGCTCTGCTGGGCGCGGCCATCATCGTGATTTTGCCCAAGCTGCTGGATGACCTGGAGCTGTTCCGTATCGTCGCCACGGCGCTGGCCGTGTTGATCGCGGTCGGTGCAGGGGTGGGCCTGGCCAAGAAAGTCACCACGCCCAAGGCCGTTTTGATCCCAGTGGTTGGCACCATCGCGCTGGCAGGCTTCTCGTTCTGGCTGCAGTCGAT
>JAQGNK010000161.1 GCA_028291905.1 Polaromonas sp. | reverse complement strand
CGACGCTGGTGCCGATCTCGGCGTACACGCGGGTCAGCTTGTTGCGCATGCGCGAAGCTTCTGCCGGCGACAGCTCGTTGACCAGCATGCCCTTGGCTTTCAAGTCAGCCATCGCCTTGGAGGCTTCCTCGCGGGTGTCCTTGCGCTCGAACTCGCGGCTGGTCTTGGCGGCATCCATCAGCACCTTCTGCTCGGCCTTGGAGAGCTGGTCCCACCATTTCTTGCTGACCAGCACGATCCACGGGCTGTAGACGTGGTTGGTGACCGTCAGGTACTTCTGCACCTCGTAGAACTTGCTCGACAGGATGGTGTTGTACGGATTTTCCTGGCCATCGACGGTGTTGGTTTCCAGCGCGCCGAACAGCTCGGAAAACGCCATCGGGATCGCATTGGCGCCCAGCGTCTTGAAGCTGCTCAGGAACACGTTGTTCTGCATGACGCGCAGCTTGATGCCGTCGAGGTCTTCCACCTTGGTGACCGGGCGCTTGCTGTTGGTCAGGTTGCGAAAGCCGTTTTCCCAGTAGACCAGGCCGACCAGGCCTTTTTCCTGCAGCTTGTCCTTGATCTTCTCGCCGATGGGGCCGTCGAGCAGCGTGTCGGCTTCCTTGGTGTTGCTGATGAGAAAAGGCGTGTCCCACAGCGCCATTTCCTTGGTGATGCCGACCAGCGTGGCGGTCGAGCCGACCATCATCTCCTGCGCGCCGCCGATCAGGGCCTGCTGCATCTGGTTGTCGGGGCCGAGCGCGGCGGCGCCGATGGCGCGCACCTTCATCTTGCCGCCCGAGGCTTTCTCGACCGCGTCGGCGAAGACCTTGGCGGCGCGGCCCTGGTTGCTGGCTTCGTTCAGGCCATAGCCGAAACGGATCAGGCGCGGCTTGATGTCCTGCGCCAGCGCGGAAGACACGGAGGCGGCGAGCACGCCGGCGGCAGCGGCGGCGATGAGGGTTCTGCGAAGAAAGGTCATGAAAAGTCTCCTGGAGTTATCGGAAATATCGGGAATATCGGAAAGGGAACAAAGCCTTAGCGCATCCACGCGACGGGCGCGGTGACGATCTGGGGGAAAAGCACGAACAGGCACAAGATCAGGGTGTAGGTGATCAGGAAGGGGCTCACGCCCCGCACCACCTGGCTCAGCGGCATGCGGCCCACGCCGGCCACCACGTTGAGCACCGTGCCGACCGGCGGCGTGATCAGGCCGATGGAGCCGTTGAGCACGAACATCAGGCCGAAATACACTGGGTCGATGCCGGCCTTGACGGCAATCGGCAGCATCACCGGCGCGAAGATCAGGATCGTCGGCGTCAGGTCGAGCGCGGTGCCCACCAGCACCAGCACCAGCATCATCGCGGCCATCAGCAGGCGCGGGTTCTCGACCATCGGGCCGAGCCATGAGGACAGCGTGGACGGCATGTCGGCCAGCGTCACCATGTAGCCGGTGACCTGGGCGCCGGCGCACAGGAACATCACCACCGCCGTGGTCTTGGCGGCCTTGACAAAAACCCCGTGCAGGTCGCCCAGCTTCATTTCGCGGTGCACAAAGAACGAGATGACCATGGCATAGGCCGCCGCAACCACGGCCGCCTCGGTCGGCGTGAAGATGCCGGTTTTCATGCCGCCGATGATGATGACCGGCATCAAGAGCGCCCAGGCGGCGCGCAGCGTGACGCGCAGGCGCTCCTTCATGGGCATGGGCTCGCCGGCCGGCAGGTCGGTGCCGTTGATCTGCAGGCGCCAGGCGATCACCAGCCCCAGGCCCATGATCAGGCCGGGCACGATGCCCGAGACGAACAGCGCCGAAATCGAGGTGTTGGTGGTCACGCCGTAGATCACGAAGGCCATCGACGGCGGGATGATCGGGCCAATCACGCCGCCGGCGGCGATCAGCCCGGCCGAGGTGGTGAGCGGGTAGCCGTGCTTGCGCATCATCGGCAGCACGATGGTCGCCAGCGCGGCGGCGTCGGCCAGCGCCGAGCCCGACATGGCCGACAGCATGATGGCCGCGGCAATCGCCACGTAGCCCAGACCGCCCCGGATGTGGCCGACCCAGGCCTGCGCCATGGCGATGATGCGCCGGCTGATGCCGCCAGTGTTCATCAGCTCGCCGGCAAGGATGAAAAACGGCACCGCCAGCAGCGGAAAGCTGTCCACCCCGGCGACCAGGTTCTGCGCCAGCAGCTGCGCGTCGCCGAAATCGAGCACCCAGGCCATGGCCGCGCCCGTCAGCACCAGGGCCAGGCCCATGTTCATGCCGATGCCCATCAGCAGCAGCATGCCGGCCGAGAAAACAATGAATGCAATACCTTCGTTGCTCATGCTGGGTTACTCCACTTTCGCTTCAAAGCCGAGGTCCAGCGGCGTGCGCCGGATGATCTCGCCCAATGCCATCAGGCCGATGGCCACGGCGCATAAAAAGGCCGGCAGCGGCAGCAGCGCGACCGGATAGCCGAGCACCACCGAATAGCTGTCAAGCCCCACCGCCACCTGCTGCCAGGCACCCCAGGCAATCAGCCCGCAGGCCAGCAGCACCAGGCAGCGGATCAGCAGGGTCATCAGCATCAGGGCGCGCGGACGGCTGCGCAAGGCGCCGACCAGGCTGGTGAAGGCCATGTGCTCGCCGGCCGGGTAGGCGGCCGTTGCGCCGATGAACACCATCCAGACGAACAGCAGCCGCGACAGCTCCTCGCTGGCCGGCAGGCCGCTGCCAAAGCCGTAGCGCAGCACCACGTTGACGAACACCGCCACCGCCATCACGCCCAGGCAGCCGGCCAGCAGCAGGTTGCTGATGCGCTGGAAGCGGCTTTTGGGCGGCTCGTTCAGGATTTCCGTGCTCATGCCTGTTCCTTTTTCGGGTTGAGCCAGGCCGTGACTTCGGCCTGCAGTTGTTCCAGCGGCTTCAGCGCATCGACGCGCAGCACGCCCGCTTCGCCGGCGGGCGATTCCAGCGTGGCGAACTGGCTGTCCACCAGGCTGGTCGAGA
>JAQGNK010000242.1 GCA_028291905.1 Polaromonas sp. | reverse complement strand
AACAATAAAGCCCAACACAGCCTTGAGCCAAGGAGGTTCATCAAATGGAAAAGCGGGGGAACAGATGGGAGAACAAATTGATACTCTGAACAGTGAGACCTAGCATCCATGCGGGTTGCAAGGCATCGTTGGAGAGGGGTATGCCTCCGGGCGCCGGGGATTTTGCTAATGGATTGCCTGAATTAGATCGAATGGCTCATCCATCGATAGCCCAAACGGCTCATCGGCATCTGGCGCGCAGCAAGAGTTGCACCTTATATTCATGTCGCACCACAAACCATGTTGTGCATCTGAACGAAGGAGATCTGAAAATGATGAGGCAGCTGATTCAAAAAGCGAAAATCATGGTTTTCGAGCATGATGAAATGTTTCAGGGCGGCGTCCGGCGCATGGCCACGCATCTCAGATTGGACCCTTCAGGTCAGCCTGACATCGACCGCCATATGACACCCGAGCAGCGCATCCGGTTGCTGGAAATCCAGAATCAGCAGTTGCAGGTGGATGTCAATCTATGGAAAACCACCTCGCTCAAGTTTGCTCAGGAACTGCGCGAGTTGCTAAAAGACTGACAAGGTGAGATTTCAGCTGCTCTGCAGGGTTGTGAATTCGCACTTGAGCAGCGGATTGCAAGCGTCATTCGATGCGTCAACAGCCATGCATTAACTAAAGCTGCACTTCCAGCGAACGCCTTTGACGGTATGATGCGGGTCGCGCTAAATGGCGTGCCGAGCGCTCTGCAAGCGCTGTTAGAAAATAGCATTCACGCTCCTGTTTTTCAGAGGCTGCCCGTAGCTCAGTTGGATAGAGCATCAGCCTTCTAAGCTGAGGGTCGGGGGTTCGATCCCCTCCGGGCAGACCAAATCAGCCTGAAATGCAGCTGTCCCAAAAGTAGACAATTTTTGGGCGGTATGTTTCAAGGCTGGACACCCACGGCCTGGGATGCATGCAGGTTGCAGCTTACGGCTTGATTTTCAATTCATTCCAGAATTAGCGTTTTACCTATCAGCGCCGCTGATACTGCGTGCTGCCGAACAGTATCTCGCGCTCCTTGTCATCCCGGATCGGCTTGCGCAGCTCGGCCAGTACCGCCACCCCGCGCTGTACCGCCGGCCTGGCGCTGATCAGGTCAAACCAGATTTTCAAATTGGGGTAGTCGGCCCAGGTTATGCCCTGGTTTTCCCAGCTGCGCAGCCAGGGGAAGATCGCAATGTCGGCAATCGTGTACTGGTTGCAGGCGATGAATTTCCGGGTGACTAGCTGCTTGTCCATCACGCCGTAGAGCCGTTTTGTTTCGTTGGTGTAGCGGTTGATGGCGTAATCGATCTTCTCGGGCGCGTAGTTGCGGAAATGATGGGTCTGGCCCAGCATCGGGCCGACGCTGCCCATCTGGAACATCAGCCACTGCAGCACCTGGAATTTAAGCCGGTCGCTCTTGGGCAGAAACTTGGCCATCTTGGACGCCAGATAGAGCAGGATCGCGCCAGACTCAAACAGCGCGATGGGCTTGCCGTCCGGCCCGTCCGTGTCCACCAGCGCCGGAATCTTGTTGTTGGGGCTGATGGCCAGAAATTCCGGTTTGAACTGGTCGCCAGCGCCGATGTTGACCGGCACTACCTGCCAGTCACGGCCCAGGCGCAGGCCGCATTCTTCAAGCATGACGTGGACTTTGTGGCCGTTGGGCGTGGGCCAGGAGTAAACAGTGATCATCGGGTTTTCCTCGAAGTGTGGTCGATGCCACTTTAAAGGAACTGGACAAACCATGCGCTTTGGCTTTGTGCTGCTGTCGTAGCGTCTTGAAAATCACGCCTTTCAGGCTGCTGGCGCATGTGGGAAGGGCGCAAGGCGCTATTTTTTCAATAGCAACTTGCGCCCTTCGTTCACAGTTTCAGGTCAGCAGCCGCGCGTCACCGGCATTTCAACCTCGCTTGGCAACAAGAGATGTTTCGCCAGCTCCAGCTTGGCAAGCGAGGCGCGATGCACCTCGTCCGGCCCATCGGCCAGGCGCAGCGTGCGCTGGTGGGCATAGGCGTAGGCCAGCGGGAAGTCGTCCGATACGCCGCCGCCGCCGTGCGCCTGGATCGCCCAATCGATGATCTGGCAGGCCATGTTGGGGGCAACCACCTTGATCAT
Source organism: Polaromonas sp. (assembly GCA_028291905.1). GTDB lineage: Bacteria > Pseudomonadota > Gammaproteobacteria > Burkholderiales > Burkholderiaceae_C > Polaromonas. Next base: position 2,779 of record JAQGNK010000242.1, on the reverse strand, counting down.
TGCAATCTCGGCTTTCGCCACCTTGTTGCCCACGGTGTCCATCATGTAGGCGGCCTTGAGGGTCAGCAGCCGGGCCTGCTCGATCATGCAGCGGGACTCTGCAATGCGTTCGCTCCAGACTGACTGGCGGGCAATTGGCTTGCCAAAGGCGACGCGGGTGTTGAGCCGCTTGCACATCAGCTCGAGTGCCCGCTCGGCAATGCCGATGCTGCGCATGCAGTGGTGGATGCGTCCGGGGCCCAGGCGGCCCTGGGCGATTTCAAAGCCCCGCCCTTCGCCCAGCAGCAAATTGGCCACCGGCACTCGCACATTGGTCAGGCGCACTTCCATGTGTCCGTGGGGCGCGTCGTCGTAGCCGAACACGCTCAAGGGGCGAATCACCTCAACGCCGGGCGAATTGGCCGGCACCAGGACCATCGACTGCTGCTCATGACGGCCGGCCTCGGGATCGGTCTTGCCCATGACGATATAGACGGCGCAGCGCGGGTCGCCGGCGCCGGACGACCACCATTTCAGGCCGTTGATGACGTACTCGTCACCGTCGCGCTCGATGCGGCATTGCACATTGGTGGCATCCGACGAAGCTACTTCCGGCTCGGTCATCAGGAAGGCCGAGCGGATATTGCCCTTGAGCAGCGGGTCCAGCCACTGGTCCTTGTTGGCTTCGGAGCCGTAGCGGGCAATGGTTTCCATGTTGCCGGTGTCGGGCGCCGAACAGTTGAAAACCTCGGCGGCAAACGGAACGCGGCCCATGATCTCGCACAAGGGCGCGTATTCAAGGTTGGACAGGCCTTCCGGCGCGCGCGGCGAATGCGGCAGGAACAGGTTCCACAGGCCGGCGGCGCGTGCCTTGGGCTTGAGTTCCTCGATCAGGGCGGTGGGAATCCAGACATTGCCCTTGGCCCGGTTCTTGGCGATTTCACGGAAGAACCGCGCCTCGTTCGGATAGATATGCTCATCCATGAAGCGCAGCAGGCGGGCCTGCAGTTCCTGTACCTTGGGGGTGAAGTCGAAATCCATGAAAGTCTCCTGATGAAATGAGGTGAAGGGCGTTGGGTGAATCAAGGGCTTCTCAAGCCTGCGCCTTTAGGGCGAAGTCCCAGGCCATTTTTGCCAGCACCGGCGCGCCGGCGGCCGAGCTGACGGCCTGCGCGCTGGAGGCGGTGCCGGCTTCGACCCGCTTGGCGATGCCCTGCAGGATGGCGGCCAGGCGGAACAGGTTGTAGGCCAGATAGAAGTTCCAGTCGGCACTGAGCGACTCGGGCGTGGCAATGCCGGTGCGCTCGCAGTAGCGGCGGATGTACTCGGCCTCGGTCGGAATACCCAGGCTGGCCAGGTCGAGCCCGCCAATGCCGCGAAAGGCGCCCGGCGGAATATGCCAGGCCATGCAGTGGTAGCTGAAATCGGCCAGCGGATGGCCCAGCGTTGACAGTTCCCAGTCAAGCACCGCCAGTACTCGGGGCTCGGTGGGGTGGAACAGCAGGTTGTCGAGCCGGAAGTCGCCATGGACGATGGCTACCTGGCTCTCGTCGCGGGCGCTGGCCGGAATATGGGCGGGCAGCCATGCCATCAGGCTGTCCATCTCGGCGATGGGCTGGGTGATCGAGGCCGTGTACTGCTTGCTCCAGCGGCCGATCTGGCGCTCGAAATAATTGCCGGGACGTCCGTAGTCGGCCAGGCCGCGGTCGGCGAATTTGACGCTGTGCAGCGCGGCGATGACGCGGTTCATCTCGTCGTAAATCGCGCCGCGCTGGTCGCTGGTCATGCCGGGCAGCGACTGGTCCCACAGCACCCGGCCTTCGACGAATTCCATGACGTAAAAGGCGCGGCCGATGACCGACTCGTCCTCGCACAGGCAGTGCATCCGGGGCACCGGCACGGCGCTGTCCTGCAGTCCCTTCATCACCTTGAACTCGCGCTCGACCGCATGCGCCGACGGCAGCAGTTTGGCCACCGGGCCGGGCTTGGCGCGCATGACGTAGGACGCGGCTGGGGTGATCAGCTTGTAGGTCGGATTTGACTGCCCGCCCTTGAAAATCTCGACGCGCAAAGGGCCGGCAAAGCCGGGCAGGTGCTGGTCCAGGTAAGCGCTCAGGGCTTGGGTGTCGAACGCCTGACTGGCACCAACGGCCCGGGTGCCGATGAAATGGTCGAAATTGCTCATGCGTGCTGGTCTCCGTCAATCTTGTTTGCTATTTGTCGCCATCGGCTTCGGCGATACGCATCAGCGCCTCGCGGTTGCGCACCACTAGGCCGCCCGGTTCGATGCGGATGGCGTTCTCGCGCTCCATGGCCTTGAGTTCCTGGTTGACCCGCTGCCGCGAAGCGCCCAGCAGCTGGGCCAGTTCTTCCTGCGCCAGCTGCAGGCTGATGCGCATTTCCTGCGCATTCGACAGGCTGGGCACGCCGTAGCTGCGCACCAGGTGCACCAGCTGCTTGGCCAGGCGCGCCCGCAGCGGCAAGGTGTTCAGATCTTCCACCAGGCCGAACAGCTGGCGGATGCGCCGCGCATGCAGGCGCAGCAGGGCCTCGTACAGCTCGACATGCTGGGCCAGTATCTTGCGCAGGTCGCCCCGCGTGACGCACAGGCAGGTGGTGGAGGCGTGGGCATAGGCGTCGTGCGTGCGCCGCTCGCCGTCGAAGATTGCCACATCGCCGAACCAGATGCCCGGCTCGACATATGTCAGGGTCACCTGCTTGCCGGAAATCGACGTCGAACTCACGCGCACCGCGCCGGTGGCGCAGGCGATCCATTCCTCCGGCGGGTCGCCGCGCGCAG
>JAQGNK010000118.1 GCA_028291905.1 Polaromonas sp. | reverse complement strand
GTGAACTCGATCGGGCCGACCAGGGCTGGGGTGGGGACGCTGCCGAAGGCGTTGTCGGGCAAGGTGGCGACGTCGACCATGTAGGTGATGCCGCCGCCGGGCCACAGGTAGACGGGCGCGCCGCCGGCGGTGACGCGGGTCAGGGAGCGCTGCACGCTGCGGGTCAGCAGCACGGGGTTTTCGGTCACGCCGGCGCGCTGGCTGCCGCCGGCGCCGCCCAGGAACAGCACGGTGGACAGCGAAGGCTCGCAGTTCTCGCCGATGCGCTCGACCACGCTGCGCACCTCCGGCGGCATGTCCTGCTCGACCGGAAGCAGTTCGTCATTCAGCACATACCAGCTGGCATGCTCGCCGGTGGTCGAGGTCATCAGCAGGCGCAGGCCGGGCCAGGCGGTGCCTTCTTCCCAGCTTTCGATGATGGAGAGCGGATCGCTGATGTCAGTGCCGCCCCAGCCGGTGCCCGGATTGGCGACCTGGAAATAGCGGCCCGGCGTCGATTTGCGGCCGCGCATTTTGATGCCCGAGGCGCGCATGTCCAGGCAGCGGCCGGCCTGGTGCTCGGTCAGCACGCCGGTGATGTGGTCATCGACCACCACCACCTCGTCGAGCTTGCCGAACAGCTGCTTGGCAAAGATGCCGATGGTGGCCGAGCCGCAGCCGACGCGCATGCGCTGCTCCTCCACGCCGTTCACGATTGGCGCCCTACCCGCCTGGATCACGATCTGGGCGCCTCCGTCTATCGTGAACTCGACCGCCTGCTTGTTGCCCAGCAGCTTCATCATCTCGACCGTCACGCGGCCTTCCTTCTTGCTGCCGCCGGTCAGGTGGTGCACGCCGCCCAGCGACAGCATCTGCGAGCCGTATTCGGCAGTGGTCACATGGCCGACGACCTCGCCCTTGCAGCGCACATTGGCCTGCTCCGACCCCAGGAAACGGTCGGTGTCTATCTTCACCTTCAGGCTGCAGTAGCTGAAGATGCCTTCGGTGACGACGGTCACCATGTCCACGCCAGCCGCCTTCGAGGACACGATGAAGGGCGCCGGCTTGTAGTCCGGGTAGGTGGTCGAGGAGCCGACGCCGGTGATGAACACCTCGTCGGCCAGCAGCAGGTCGCCGCTCCAGGATGGCGGCACTTCGGCTGCGGCTGCGGCTTCGGCTTCGGCTTCGGCTGAATTGTCAGGCGCCGCTTCCTCGCCGGCCGGCGCATCCACCGCCATGCGCCCGGCAAAGGGAACGATGGCCGCCTCGCCGCCCGTCAGCGCGCGGCGCAGCAGCACCACCGGATCGACCCGCACCAGCGAGCCGCCCCGGTTGGCATAGCGGTCGCAGGCGCCGCTGCGGCCGTCCGAAATCTGGCACAGCACGGGGCATGCGTTGCACTCGATTTTTTGCGTGTTCATGCGCTCATTGCGCGGCCGCGCCTTCTCCAGCATCTGGGGAAGCTCCGGCATGCCCATGCCGGGCAGCCCGTCCGTCTTTGTATGTTCAGTCATCATCGCCTTGTTGCTGTCAACTGCCCGGCCCATTAAGCTTAATGTAGCGAACGCAAAACCAATATGTTGCAACCGCTACATTTATCAGCCAATGTAGCGCATGCGAATTGCCGAAGCAATAGAGTTTTTACGGGGTTCCTGAAAAATTTCCATAAATGTTGGAAGCACTACATTTTCATGTTGCATCCGCTACATTAATATGGCACATTGAAGCCACTGAATGACTCGCCCGGCCTCTGGGCCAAAGCCGCCAAGGAGCACTGATGACCCATGTGGTAACCGATGCCTGCATCAAATGCAAATACACCGACTGCGTGGACCTGTGTCCGGTGGACTGCTTCAAGGCAGGCCCGGACTTTCTGGTCATCGACCCGGCCGAATGCATCGATTGCGCTGTCTGCATTCCCGAATGCCCGGTCAATGCCATCTATGCCGACGAGGACATACCGGCGCACTTCAAGCCCTTCCTGGAAATCAACGCGCGCCTGGCCAAGCTCTGGCCCACGCTTTCCAAACGCATTGCGCCGCTGCCCACGGCGGAACAGTGGAAAAATAAAACCGGTAAGCTCGCCAGCGTCGAGTCCGCCTGAAAACGGCCTGAAGACTTTCAACCCATTCCCAACTATCCGTTCATCATGAGTGCCTTCAACGAAGAAACCGTCCTGTCCGTCCACCACTGGACCGACCGCCTATTCACCTTCACCACCACCCGCGACCCGTCGCTGCGCTTCAGCAACGGCCACTTCACCATGATCGGCCTGCGCGTCAACAACAAGCCGCTGCTGCGCGCCTACAGCATCGTCAGCCCCAACCATGACGAGCACCTGGAGTTCCTGAGCATCAAGGTGGCCGACGGCCCGCTGACCTCGCGGCTGCAGCACATCCAGGTCGGCGACAAGATCATCGTCGGCCGCAAGCCCACCGGCACGCTGGTCATCGACTACCTGCAGCCCGGCAAGCGGCTGTACCTGCTGTCCACCGGCACCGGCCTGGCACCCTTCATGAGCATCATCCGCGACCCGGAAACCTATGAGCAGTTCGAGCAGATCGTGCTGGTCCACGGCGTGCGCCAGGCCGACGAGCTGGCCTACCACGACCTGGTGGTCGATCACTTGCCGCAGCATGAGTTCCTGGGCGAAATGATCTCCAAGCAGCTGCTCTACTACCCCACCGTGACCCGCGAAAGCTACCGCAACATGGGCCGCGTGACCGACCTGATGGAAAGCGGCAAGCTGTTCGCCGACCTGAACCTGCCACCGCTCAACCCGCTGGAAGACCGGGTGATGATCTGCGGCAGCCCCGGCATGCTCAAGGACTTGAAGCACATGCTGGAAACCGCCGGTTTCAAGGAAGGCAACACTTCCAAGCGCGGCGATTTCGTCATCGAGCGCGCTTTTGCCGAACAATAAAAAAGGCTGATTTCCTGCGCGGCGGCGCGGATTCGTGCCGCCGCCGGGCACGCCACGACCGGAAGTTCATCCATGACCGTCAAGACAGCCAAGGCCACCCTGCCCCGCTCCGCCGCCCTGCGCCGCACACCGGCCAAGCGCAGCGGCGTGCGCGAGCAGGCGGCGCAAACCACCCGCGACAACATCCTGCGGGCCGCCACCAAGGTGTTTGCGCGCTACGGCTACGACGGCGGCAGCGTCGAGAAGATCTCGCACGCGGCCAAGTCCTTCGACCGGATGATCTATTACTACTTCGGCAGCAAGGAAGGCCTGTTCATCGAGGTGCTCGAAGACATGTACCGGCGCATGAACGATGCCGAACTCAAGCTCACGCTGGACAGCGAGCAGCCAGTGGCCTCGCTCACCGAAGTCATCAACTTCGTGGTGTCCTACTACAGCAGGAATCCCGAGTTCATCACCCTGCTCAACACCGAGAACCTGCACCGGGGCAAGCACATCGCCAAGTCGGAGCGGGCACGCGAATACTCGTCGCCGGCGATTGACATCATCCGGCAGATCCTGGAGAGCGGCGTGGCCAAGGGCCTGTTCCGGGCCGATGTGTCGGCCCGCAATGTGTACCTCCTGATTGCCGCGACCGGCTACTTCTACATCTCCAACCGCCACACCCTGTCGGCCTTTCTGGGCGAGGACCTGCAGACACCCGAAGCGCTGCTGGAATGGCGCGGCTTCATCATCAGCACCGTGCTGCGCACCGTCATGCTGGACCCCTTGATGAAGCCCTGAATTTAGCGGGTCCCTGGTCCGCCTGTTACCTGCCCCTTGTTCGCTCCCTATCCACTACCTTCATCCCGAAAGGATTTGCCATGGCAGAAGCCGCATCGACCGGAAAATCCGGCAAAGTCGTCATCCGCAACATCGGCCTGCTGCTGTCGGGCGATATCGACAAGCCGATCCTGGAGGCCGACACGATAGTGGTCATGGACGGCCTGATCGTCGCTGTCGGCAAGGAAAAGGACTGCGACACCGCGCAAGCCCAAACCGTCATTGACGCGCACCAGACCTGCGTGGCGCCCGGCCTGATCGACAGCCATGTGCATCCGGTTTTCGGCGACTGGACGCCGCGCCAGAGCCAGCTCGGCTGGATCGACTCGACCATGCACGGCGGCGTCACCACCATGATCTCGGCCGGCGAAGTGCATCTGCCCGGCCGACCCAAAGACATCGTCGGGCTGAAGGCGCTGGCCATCACGGCGCAGCGCGCCTTCGACAACTTTCGCCCCAGCGGCGTCAAGGTGCTGGCCGGCGCGCCCATCATTGAAAAGGGCATGGTCGAGCAGGACTTCAAGGACTTGGCAGAAGCCGGCGTCGGCCTGCTCGGCGAGGTCGGCCTGGGCTCGGTCAAGGCCGGCTACGAGGCCAAGGAAATGGTCGCCTGGGCGCGCAAGTACGGCATCCAGAGCACCATCCACACCGGCGGCCCGTCGATTCCCGGCTCGGGCCTGATCGACAAGGACGTGGTGCTCGAAGCCGATGCCGACGTGATCGGCCACATCAACGGCGGCCACACCTCGCTGTCGGAAAATGATGTCTGCGAGCTGTGCGAGAAATCATCGCGCGCCATCGAGATCGTCCACAACGGCAACGAACGGGTGGCGATTGCCGCCGCGCAGGCCGCCTTGCAGCTCAAGTGCCCGCACCGGGTGATTCTGGGCACCGACAGCCCGGCCGGCTCGGGCGTGCAGCCGCTGGGCATGCTGCGGCTGATCTCGCTGCTGTGCAGCCTGGGCAACATCCCGCCCGAGCTGGCTTTTTGCTTTGCCACTGGCAACACGGCGCGCATCCGCCAGCTCAACTGCGGGCTGATCGAGGTCGGCCGCGACGCCGACTTCGTGTTCATGGACAAGGCCCAGCATTCGACCGGGCGCGGCCTGCTCGACAGCGTGCGGCTGGGTGACATTCCGGGCGTCGGCATGGTGATGATCGAGGGCCTGGTGCGCTGCGGCCGCAGCCGGAACACGCCGCCGGCGACGGCGATCCCGAGCGTGGCTACCCACGCCTGATGCACCGCGCACAGGCCGTTTTCCCTGGCTTGTGGAGAAACCGGGTTGTGGCGGCAGGTGCGCCATGCCAATACCGCTCTCTTTTTTATAGCTGTCTGCGCAGCAACAGCATGCGCGAGAGCCACTTTTTACTAAATATTTCCGCAACAGGCCAGAGCAGCAGCCTGGCGCTTTAAAAACCCGCTGCCCCTGTCAGCACAGCCGCCTTCCGCTGGCGCTGCCGGACCTGCTCAACCGCAAGTAAAACTACCTAAGTCCTAACCCGCTTGCAGCGGACTTGGCAACTCGGTAGCATCCATTTCTCTTGTGGCGTGCCTGTGTGTGCGTCATTTCAACCCCTAGCCGGAGAGTCAATTTGCCAGTGGAGTTCATTCTTGAGACGCAAGGCTTGACCAAGGAATTCAAGGGATTCATTGCCGTCAACAACGTGGACTTGAAAGTCCAGCGCGGACATATCCATGCGCTGATCGGCCCCAACGGCGCCGGCAAGACCACCTTCTTCAACCTGCTGACCAAATTCCTGACGCCGACGCGCGGCAGCATCACCTTCAACGGCAACGACATCACCTTTGAAGCGCCGGCGCAAACCGCCCGGCGCGGCATTGTCCGCTCGTTCCAGATCTCGGCGGTTTTCCCGCACATGACCGTGCTGGAAAACGTGCGCGCCGCGCTGCAGCGCAACCTGGGCACCTCGTTTCATTTCTGGAAGGCCGAGGACACGCTCTACCACCTGCACGACCGCGCCCGCGCCCTGCTGGCCGAAGTCGATCTGAGCCATTTCGCCGACGAGCTGACGGTGAACCTGCCCTACGGCCGCAAGCGCGCCCTGGAGCTGGCGACCACGCTGGCGCTGGAGCCCGAGCTGATGCTGCTGGACGAGCCCACCCAGGGCATGGGCCATGAGGACGTGGACCGGGTCACGCAGCTGATCAAGAAAGTCTCGGCCGGCCGCACCATCCTGATGGTCGAGCACAACATGAACGTGGTGTCCTCGATTGCCGACCGCATCACGGTGCTGCAGCGCGGCGCCATCATCGCCGACGGCCCTTATGCCGAGGTATCGAAAAACCCGCTGGTCATCGAAGCCTACATGGGCACGGCGGACACGGCACTGCAGGGAGCCCATTGATGACAAAAGAGCTTCTCCGCATTGAAGAGCTGCACGCCTGGTACGGCGAGTCGCATATCCTGCACGGCGTGAACCTGACGGTGAACGAAGGCGAGGTGGTGACGCTGCTGGGTCGCAACGGCGCCGGCCGCACCACCACCATGCGCGCCATCGTGGGCATGACCGGCGCCCGCAAGGGCTCGATCAGGATCAACGGCGAAGAGGCCCTGAAGCTCGCGCCGCACAAGGTGGCGCGGCTGGGCGTGGGCTACTGCCCTGAAGAGCGCGGCATTTTTGCCAGCCTCTCGGCCGAAGAAAACCTGATGCTGCCGCCCACCATCGCACCGGGCGGCATGAGCATCGACGAGATCTACGCCATGTTCCCCAACCTCAAGGAGCGCGCCAACAGCCCCGGCACGCGCCTGTCGGGCGGCGAGCAGCAGATGCTGGCGGTGGCGCGCATCCTGCGCACTGGCGCGCGGCTGCTGCTGCTCGATGAAATCTCCGAAGGCCTGGCGCCGGTCATCGTGCAAAAGCTGGCCGAGATGATCCTGACGCTCAAGGCCAAGGGCTACACCATCTTGCTGGTCGAGCAGAACTTCCGCTTCGCCGCGCCGCTGGCCGACCGCTTCTACGTCATGGAGCACGGCAAGATCGTCAAGCAGTTCGCCCAGGCAGAGCTGTCCCAGAACATGGCCATGCTGCAGGAATTCCTGGGCGTGTGAGCCAGGGGCCCCACGCATTGTCCAACTCATGAATCATTTGACCTTCACCTTCACCTTTACCTTCAATTCCCGATCAACCACGTCAACAGGAGACAAAAAATGAAATTCAAGCTATTAGCCCTCGCCATCAGCCTCGGATTCGCCGCTGCCGCCTCGGCCCAGAGCCAGAACACCGGCCCGGTCAAGATCGGCTTCATCACCGACATGTCCAGCCTGTATGCGGATATCGACGGCCCAGCCGGCGGCGAAATGGTGAAATGGGCGGTGCAGGATTTTGGCGGCAAGGTTCTGGACCGCCCCATCGAAGTGCTGACTGCCGACCACCAGAACAAAGCCGACGTGGCAAGTTCCAAGGCCCGCGAGTGGATGGACAAGGACAACCTGTCGATGCTGATCGGCGGCACCAACTCGGGCACCGCGCTGGCCATGGCCAAGATCGCCGAGGAAAAAAAGCGCCCCTTCATGGCTATCGGCCCCGGTTCGTCGCGTCTGACCAATGAAGCCTGCTCGCCTTACACGGTGCATTACGCCTACGACACGGTTTCGCTGGCCAAGGTCGCCGGCACCGCGCTGGTCAAGGGCGGTGCCAAGAACTGGTTCTTCCTGACGGCCGACTATGCCTTTGGCTATTCGCTTGAAGGCGACGCCTCCAACGTGGTCAAGGCCAACGGCGGCACTGTGGCCGGCGCGGTGCGCCATCCGCTCAACGCGTCCGACTTCTCCTCCTTCCTGCTGCAGGCCCAGTCGTCCAAGGCCCAGGTGCTGGCGCTGGCCAATGCCGGCGGCGACTTCACCAATGCGATGAAGGCGGCCAAGGAATTCGGCATCAACAAGACCATGAAGATCGCCGGCCTGCTGGTGTTCATCAACGACGTGCACAGCCTGGGCCTGGCCAACACCGAAGGCCTGCAGCTGGCCGACAGCTGGTACTGGAACCAGGACGACGCCTCGCGCAAGTTCGCCAAGCGCTTTTTCGACAAGTACAAGCGCATGCCGTCCAGCCTGCATGCCGCCGACTACTCGGTCACGACCAACTACCTCAAAGCCGTTCAGGCCGCCGGCACCACTGATTCCGACAAGGTCATGACCACGCTCAAGGGCATGAAGATCGACGACTTCTACAACAAGGGCCAGATTCGCGCCGATGGCCGGATGATTCATGACATGTACCTCTACGAGGTCAAGTCGGCCAAGGACTCGACCACGCCATGGGACTACTACAAGATGGTTTCCAAAATCCCCGGCGACCAGGCCTTCACCACGGCGGCCGAATCCAAGTGCGCGCTGCTGAAAAAATAAGCTGACCACGAAGGCGGCCGATCGCATGGGTGATTGGCCGCTTTTTTAATTAAGCAAGGTATGAACTGACGGGCACTCATGGAAATTTTCGGCATTCCTCATCAAGCATTCCTGGGCCAGCTGCTGCTGGGCCTGGTCAACGGCGCGTTCTACGCCATGCTCAGCCTCGGGCTGGCGGTCATCTTCGGCCTGCTGGGCGTGGTTAACTTCGCCCACGGCGCACTCTACATGCTGGGCGCTTTTGCCGCCTGGATCATGCTCGACAAGCTCGGCATCAATTACTGGTTCTCGCTGGTGCTGTCGCCGCTGATCGTCGGCGCGTTTGGCGTCGTCATCGAGCGGCTGTTCCTGAAGCACCTCTACAAGCTCGACCCTCTTTACGGACTGCTGCTGACCTTCGGCCTGGCGCTGATCGTCGAAGGCGTGTTCCGCGAGATGTACGGCGCCTCGGGCCAGTCCTATCCAGTACCTGAACTGCTGTCGGGCGCGACCAACCTGGGCTTCATGGTGCTGCCCAACTACCGCGCCTGGGTGGTGGCGGTGTCGCTGGTGGTCTGCCTGGGCACCTGGTTCATCATCGAGCGAACCCGGCTGGGCGCGTACTTGCGCGCCGGCACCGAGAACGCCGCGCTGGTGCAGACCTTCGGCATCAACGTGCCGATGATGGTCATGCTGACCTACGGCGCCGGCGCCGCACTGGCCGCGCTGGCCGGCGTGCTGGCCGCGCCCATCATCCAGGTCAACCCGCTGATGGGCTCGAACCTCATCATCGTGGTGTTCGCGGTGGTGGTGATCGGCGGCATGGGCTCGATTCTCGGTTCGGTCATCACCGGCCTGGCACTCGGACTGGTCGAGGGCATGACCCGTGTTTTTTATCCCGAAGCGTCCAATATCGTGGTGTTCGTCATCATGGTGCTGGTGCTGATGGTCCGGCCTGCCGGCCTGTTTGGAAAGGAGGCCTGAGCCATGAGCGCAACTTCAAGCAACACGATCAATCCACCCGCCATGTCGCCAACCCCCAAAGCGCCCTCCTTCATGAGCGCCACCCGCATCACCTACCTGGTCCTGCTGGCGCTGCTGCTTGCCGCCCCCGTCATCGGGCTGTACCCGGTGTTCGTGATGAAGCTGCTGTGCTTCGCCCTGTTCGCCTGCGCCTTCAACCTGCTGCTGGGCTTCACCGGCCTGCTGTCGTTCGGCCATGCCGCGTTTTTCGGCTCGGCGGCCTATATCACCGGCTGGTTTGTCAAGGAACAGAACTGGACGCCTGAAGTCGCCATCCTGGCCGGCACCGTGGGCGCCGGGCTGATCGGCCTGGTGGTGGGCGCGGTGGCGATCCGGCGCCAGGGCATCTACTTTGCGATGATCACGCTGGCAATTGCCCAGATGGTGTATTTCGTCTGCCTGCAGGCGCCGTTCACCGGCGGCGAGGACGGCCTGCAGGGCGTGGGGCGCGGCAACCTGCTCGGCCTGATTTCGCTGCAGTCGGACACCGCCATGTATTACTTCGTGGTGGCGATTTTTGTGCTGTGCTTCCTGTTCATCTCGCGCATCGTGAATTCGCCGTTCGGCCAGGTGCTCAAAATGATCCGCGAGAACGAACCCAGGGCCATCTCGCTGGGCTACCAGGTGGACCGCTACAAGCTGCTGGCCTTCGTGCTGTCGGCGGCGCTGTCGGGCCTGGCCGGCTCGCTCAAGACGCTGGTGATGGGCTTTGCCACACTGTCGGACGTGCACTGGTCGATGTCGGGCGAGGTGATCCTGATGACGCTGCTCGGCGGCGTGGGCACCTTCTTTGGCCCGGTGGTGGGTTCCGGCATCGTGATCTCGCTGCAGAACCTGCTGGCCGACAAGGTGGGCTCCTGGGTCACCGTGATCATCGGCGTGATCTTCGTGCTGTGCGTGCTGGCCTTCCGCAAGGGCGTGGTCGGCGAGCTGCAGGCGTTCCGCGACCGCCGCAAGGCTGCGGCGCGGCTGGCTGCCAAGCAGGCCTGAGCGCAAAGGGTCGTAAAAAGGCGGCTTGAGCTGCCAAGACTTCAGCCCAAAGGGCACGGCAACCATGGTTGCCGTGCCCTTTTTCTTTTGATTGCTATTTTTTTGATAGCTGCTGGCGCATATCCTGCCTGCGCTAGAGGCACTTTTTTCTTATAAAAGCGCTGCCAACGGCTCAAATCACCTTGACGGCGCGGCCGATGAACTGGATCGGCCCGGTTGGCCGGTCAAGCGGCGAGCCGTTGACCGGCTCCAGCGTCAGCTCGAACAGCTGGTTGGGCTGCAGCGGCGGCAGCTTGTCCAGCGGAATCTGGATCGTCTGGCCGGGCTTGACCAGGCCGAGCGACACCGGGCCTTGCCAGTTGTCGCCCTTGGTCCAGAACTGCAGCGACTTTTCGGCGGGCACCGCTGTCTGGCCGAGCGGAATCAGGCTGAGCTGGCGGGGGCTGCTGGCCTGCACCACCCAGCCGGGGGCCTTGTCCTGCGGCGCCACCAGCACCACCAGGTACTGCGGCGCCGGCGGCGCGTCGGCCAGGCGCGTCACCAGCACCGACGCCAGCACCGCGGCGGCTGCAAAGCCGGTGCCGGCCAGGCCGCGCCAGAGCTTCACGCTGTCCCACCAGCTGGCGCCTGCCGGGGCGCGGGCAGCACGGACGACGGAAAGGCGCAGCGGGGCCGCTGCTGGCAAGGCCGCCTGGGCCGGTGCGCCGGCCTGCGCCGCGGCCTGCTGCTGCGCCAGGCTGGTTTCGATCCGCCGCCACAGCGCATCCGAAGGCTCCACCGGCTCGGCCAGCGCAGCCAGCGGCAGCAATTGCGCCTGCCAGCGCTGCACGGCGGCGCGCAGGTCCGCTTCCAAAGGTAGCCGCGCCTCGACCTCGCGCCGGCGCGTGGCCGACAGCGTGCCCAGCACATACTCCCCGGCCAGTTCCTCGATGTTCTGCGTGCTCATGCCATGCACTCCCGCAGGCTGCCCATGCCGCGCTTGATCCAGGCCTTGACGGTGCCCAGCGGCGTGCGCGTGCGCTCGGCGATTTCGCCGTGCGAGCAGCCATCGACATAAGCGTACAGGATGCAGTTGCGCCGCGCCGGCTCCAGCCGCGCCAGGCAGTCGTTCAGCTTGCCCAGGCTGGCGCGCAGCTCGAAGGCATCGGCCAGCTCGTGATGAATGTTGATTGAATGTTGCGCATCCAGCGCCTCGGCGGTTTCCTCATCGACCGACACTTCGCGAGCGCCATTGCGCACGCTGTTGAGCGCCAGGTTGCGGGTCACGCTGTAGATCCATCCCCGGCCCGAGCCAAGCGTGGCGTCAAACGTGGCGGCCTTGGTCCAGATGTTCATGAAAGCGTCGTGCAGCACGTCTTCGGCCTGCTGGCGCTGGCGCACGATGCGCAGCGCCACACCCAGCAGGCGGCGGCTTTCCTGCCGGTAGATGTTTTGCAGCGCCTGGCGGTCGCCCTTGGCGCAATCTCGCAAGGCTTGCTCGTAGTCGAATGAATCGGCGTTGTCGGGAGGAGCTGAGGCTGGGTTCACGGTGGGCTTGGCGGGCTTCATCAGGAAGTGAATCGAACCCGGCCGCCAGAGGCGCTCGCCGAGACAAATGTTCCGTCCGATGGTAGCCGACAGGCCTGCAGTCGGCGTGCGGTGGTTATGCAAATCTTGCGCCCTCCAAAGTGCATGACAGGCCAGCGCTTGCGCGCCACGCGGCAAGGCGTTGCGCCAGCCTGTCGGCACTGGGGCGCCGGCAGCAGGTAATCGACCTCGGCAGGCAGTCCGTCGCCGACGGCTTGCAGGCCGAATCCGGGGACGGCCAGAACCAGCCGCCGGGCCGATCAGGCGATGAAGATCAGGCGGCTTTCCAGAAAATATAGTCAGCCTGGTACTTCACGATTTCCTTGGCGCCTTTGTTGGCCGGGCTGCACAGGCTGGCGGGAGCGACGCCACCCTTCAGGGCCACGCGCTGGATGTGGGTGACGCCGCTCATGGCGCCCATGCCCATGGCCGGGTTGGCCTTGACCAGCTGGTATGGCAGGTTGCCGGCGCCCGATGGCGCGACGGCCAGCTGCGTGGCAGTGATCTTGGAGCCGTCCACCGCTTCCCAGGTGGCCGGCGGGCCATAGTACTTGCCGACCTGCTTGCCGCTGCGGTCGCTGAGCACCGCGTTCGGGCCGACGAACACCCATTCGGTCATGCCGGGCGCATTGGCCTTGTCGCGGCATTCATAGGTGATGTCGCCCATGCCGACGGTTTCCATCGCGACCTTGTTGCCGGCCGGCACCTTCACCGCGTCGGGCAGGCTGTCCTGCGAGAACATCGGCGCCATGGAGCCCGAGGAAGACATCGGCGACATCGAGCCGCAGGCGGCCAGCAGCGCGCAAGCGGAAACGGCGGCAAGCGCAAGGGGGAAACGGATGGTTAACATGGCGGTACTCCAGAGTTGTTGAACAGGTGAAGCAGCTTTTGACCTGCTGCTACCGGTACTACACGCCAGCGCCGGGTTTGGATGCAACCACTGCGAAATAAATTTTGAAAGGCAGGCGGGTTTGCCGAGCCAGCCTGCATCCGCTTGCCGGCAATAACACGGGCACCGCTCGGGCAGTTCAGCGTATCACCTGGAAAGCCGGCAGCTCGCTATGATTTCAATAGCTGTCTGCATAGGTAATCATTGCGCCAGAGGCATGTTTGATTCAATTTATTGTCTATCTTGCGCCACAGTCGGGCAGATGGCAAAGGAGATGGCCAGCAGTGTCTGGCGCATCACTTTGAGCCCCATCCAAGCGACGAATTTCAGATGGAGCGACCCTAGGACGTGGCGTTCAGGCGACGCATATCAGGACTTCCAGTTTCTAATACCAAGCCATCAGCTTTAGCTGGTGGTTGTTTGGTTAGCGGGCGATAAGATGCGTATGGCTGTCAGAAATTTCCTAGGCGCTCTGACAGCCTGAATAAATAGCAATCAATGAATGCGGCAAGCTGCGGCAGGAGCAAGTATGGGTAATTTTGGTTTGATCATGTCCCTGGTGGCGATCCTGGCCGTTGTGGCCATTTTCGTTTTCGTGCGCTCTAAAGGGCCCAAGAAGGAAGTTGAGCGCCAAGCGCCTCGGGTGCCGCCAAGCGGCGATAAGTCCGATATCGATTTTGAGCACCCCAAGCCGGATCTGAAGCTGCGGGACGTGGAGTTTGGGATAAAACCTAAAGCACTCCCTGAAAAGCCTCGCGTGGAACCCGCGCAAACGCCATCGGCAGATCGGGAGCCGCGGCAAATGCGCCCTGAGCCGGCGCCAGTTGAAGCCCCATCCCGGCCCGCACCGGTCCAGCGCGAGCCTGTCCGCGCCGCGCCGCCCCCGCCAGTGGCCAGGACCCAGCCTGCGCCGGTCCAGCGTGAACCTGTCCGCGCCGAGCCGCCCCCGGTGGTGGCCAGGCTCCAGCCTGCGCCGGTCCAGCGCGAGCCTGTCCGCGCCGAGCCGCCTCCGGTGGTGGTCAAGCCCCAGCCTGCGCCGGTCCAGCGTGAACCTGTCCGCGCTGCGCCGCCTCCGCCAGTGGTCAGGACCCAGCCAGTGGTGGTTCCGCCAGCGCCAAAACAGGCGCCTGCCGTGCGGCTTGCCCCGATGATCTATGTCGTCGATGACTCCGCGGTGGTTCGCGCCAAGATGCTTAAGATGCTCACGGTCGCGGGATACCGCGTTCAGTCCGGTAACGACGGGGTGATGGGGCTGGCGCTGATGAAGGCGGGATTGCCGGATTTGCTGATCACCGATATCGAGATGCCTGAGATGGACGGCCATGCCCTGATCGCAGCCCTGCATGCGGATGCGGCCTTGCAGCGTGTCCCCGTGGTGGCGATATCGGGCCACGACGGTGTTCGCGAGCAGCTTACCGGGTTTTCCAACGTGGTGGATGCTTTCAAAAAGCCGTGGGATGCGCCAGTCTTGCTGGCCAAGCTTGAAGAATTGGTGGGCCCTGGCATACGGCAGTGAATGTAAAGCGCCAAGCAATGCGATGTGCAACTTTGCAAAGGCCGAAGTTGCCTCTATGACAGAGGGCAGACAGATCAGCTTGGCTGGAACGAAGCCCCTCTGGCTGGCAACACCAGCAGCCTGATTGCTACTGAATTCATAGCTGCCTGCGCACTATGTATGTGCGCCAGAGGCCTGTTTGATGCTAAAAAGTTGCTGGCAGGCTAACGCAAAGGCGTTTTAGCCAGCATCCGACCCCGCCCTGCCCGCCGCGCAGGCGGCCGCCAGCTTCCTGCCATTCGCGGCCACCTCGGCAGCGCGCATGCCCGGCTTGTACAGCGCCGAGCCCATGCCGAAGCCGTCGGCGCCGGCTGCCAGGTAGGCGGCCATGTTGTCCGGGTTGATGCCGCCGACCGGCAGCACCACCGTGCCCGCCGGCAGCACCGCCCGCAGCGCCCGCACTACGGCGGGCGTGATCATTTCGCCCGGAAAGAGCTTGAGGCCGTGGGCGCCGGCCGCCAGCGCGGCAAAGGCTTCGCTGGCAGTCATCACGCCGGGCAGGCAGACCAGCCCCAGGCGCACCGCCTCGCGCACCACCGCCGGATTGAAGTTGGGCGACACGATGAGCTGGCCGCCGGCGGCCTGCACATTGCGCACATCGACGGGCTCCAGCACCGTGCCCGCGCCGATCAGCGCGCTTGGAAAGGCGCTGGCCATGGCGGCGATGCTGTCCAGCGGCTGCGGCGAATTCAGCGGCACCTCGATCAGCGTCCAGCCGCCGTCCACCAGCGCCTGCCCCACCGGCAGGGCGTCGGCAGGCGGCAAGCCGCGCAGGATCGCCACCAGCGGCAGGGTTGTCAGGGCGAAGGAGAGTTTTTGTTCGGGCGTCATGATGTTTCCAACTGAGATCAGTTTTCAGTAAAGTGGCAAATGCTCAAGAAATTCAAGAGCCTGAAGACGAAGCCAAGGTGCCAGCAATTGCCTGCAGGCCGGTCCAGGTGGCATGGTTGCCCACCGCCTTGACGGACACGCCCAGCTGCGCCAGGGCCTGCTCATAGCGCGCTGTCAGGGCTTCGGCGCCCATGACGACCACGCTGTCGCCACGCTGGAGCGGCTGCGATTTCAGCTCCTCGCCGATCACCAGCCCCGACAAATAGCTGGGCAGCGCATCGGGCGACAGTTTTTTGAATAGCGACAGGGTGCGGGTACTGAAGGCGGTGTGCAGCAGCCCGGCGCCCTTCAGCGCCTGCGCCACGCCCTGCTCGAAAGCCTGCTTGTCCAGCGGCGGCTCAACGGCTGGCAGCGTGCGCGCCAGGATCGAATGCTGGCGCAGCAGCGCGTAGAACTCCCCGGTCATCCAGGTTGAAAAATCGGTGATGCGGCCGGCCTGGACATTCACCCATTTGCTGTGGGTGCCGGGCAGCACCAGCCGCGCATCGTCCAGCCCGAGCAGCCCCAGCGCGCCGAACACCTGGGTTTCCTCACCGCGCATCACGTCGGGCACGCCATCGCTCAGGGTGGACAGGCCCGGCACGATGGCGATGCGGCCGGGCTCGATCCAGGCCAGGCGCGCAGCAACGTCGGCAAAACCGGCCGGGCAGGCGCAGTAAGGCGCCTCCAGCCAGCCCTGCTGACTGCCGGCCATGCCGGAGATCAGGCACAGGCGGCTTTGGGGCATCCAGTCGCCAAAGCTGGCGTCGAACACCGCCGGGAATTCTCCGGCGGCCACCGTCAGAATGCCGCGCGGCAGGGCGCGCTCGGCCAGCACGGCGCCATCGGGCGCCAGCAG
>JAQGNK010000115.1 GCA_028291905.1 Polaromonas sp. | reverse complement strand
CCGGCAGCTTGCGCTGGCGCCGCGCCTCGTAGCGCGGATAAAGCGCAGGCAGCGGAAACATCGCATCGCCACCGCCCAGGTCGTCCCACTGCGTGCCGGGCGCGATTTCAAGCGGCCCCATGTCGTCGGTTACATCGACCGTGGTGATGTTGAAGGCCAGCGAATTGAGCCGCCGCCCGATCAGGGTTTGCGGCGGCGAGGCAAAATCACGGTGCCACGGTTGCCGCAGCGCGCCCGGCCCCGGCACATCGAAGCCGGCCTCGACCACCCGGTAGTCGGGGCCGAGCACCGCCGTGCTGACCGCCACCACCCAAGGATGGGTCACGATGTCGGCGAAGCCACGCAGCCGCTCCGGATGAATCTCGACATAAAAGCGGTTCGGCCCGCGCGCCAGCAGCCCGCCCGGCTGCCTGCGCGCCTCGTCGAACAGCACGGCAATGTCCTCGCCCAGCCGGCGCACCCAGCCGCGCTCGAAGGCGCCCTTGCACGCAATGAAGCCGTCGCCGTAGAGGCCGCCCATGATGGCGGCTGTGTCGAAGGGGTCTGAGCCGGTTTTGTTGGGGTCAGCGGTTTTGGTTTTGGTTTGGGTTTCGGTTTTGAGGAAAGTTTCGGTACTCATGGAGGCAGTCCTTGGAAAGCGCACGTGGTATTGAGCTGGCAGCAGCCTGATAAAAGGTCGTGCAGTGAAGTGCAACATGTTTTGCGTTTGACTGGAATATTCAGAGGATGAACTTACCGTAAGTGGGGTAACTTTCAGTTATGCGTCGGACCTGTTAACAACATGGATTTTTAAGTAAAATCGGCCTCCAGCGCAGGCGGTTCGTGCGCAAGCAGCTATCAATTAATGAGCATATGGACAATATTGAATTGAAACTCAGACTACTTATGAACCAGCAAAACCAAGCCGCCATACCTTAATTTTCAGATGCGCTACCTGTCCACCCTTCTCATTCCTGTTACTGCCCTGTGCGGCTGCGACATGCTGGTGTCTTCCGAGGATGCCAAACTCAAGGCCTCGCTGACCGGAAGCTGGGCTTACGAGTCCAAGGGCACGCAGGGGCGTTCTCTCAGAGGCCTGCTGGAGCAAGCGGAGAACGGAACCTTCACCCTCACCGAAAAGCTCTATGGCGTAGAAACACCCATGGCGCAGAAAAGTGCCGGCGAATGGCACATCACCCAGGGACTGCACAAGCTGCGCACCACGCAAATTGATGGCCGGCGCCTGGGCACGAGCCAGATGCTGTACGCCACCTGCAGGATCGGGGAAGTGACAAAGTTCGGCTTTTTTTGCAATGATCAAATCGCAAAAGTGACTTACCTCTACAACAGGGTTGAGGAAGGCAGCAGCCTGCCGTAACGGCCGCAGCCAGATGTACGCATTTAACTTGATGAGCTACGGCTGTCTCCTGCTGAAAAAACTGGGCACTGGCACGGTTATGCAAGCCGTTGGGTCAGGCAAGCTGATTTACAAGCCAAATCAGCCTCCAGCGCAGGCAGGAAATGCGCAATCAGCTATCAATTCAGGAGTAAATACAACAGGCGGGATTCAATCCTGCCTGCTGTTTCACAGCCCTTTACACAATGCCAGCCGGGCTGGCAAGTGGTGCGCTTGACGCTTGCGGGCTGGCAGATTCTTCATTGCGCACCGGCTTGACAACAAACGCCTTCCCTTCGGGATTGAACGCCTGCCCCACCATGTCGCCGATCATCTCGGCGGTGATGGCCGACAGGGTCCAGCCCAGGTGCCCGTGCCCGGTGTTGTAGAACACGCATGGCGAGCGGCCCCGGCCCACGCGGGGCAACATGTCGGGCATCATCGGGCGCAGGCCGGCCCAGGGCACCACGCTGTGGGTGCTGACGCCGGGAAAGCACTGCTGCACCCATTCAACCAGCGGCCTGATCCGGTCGGCTCGGATGTCGCGGTTGTAGCCGTTGAACTCGGCCGTGCCAGCGACCCGGAAACGGTCCAGACCCAGGCGGCTGGTGACCAGCTTGGTCGCGTCGTCGAGCAGGCTGACCTGCGGCGCCGACGCCCGGCTCACCTCGTCCAGAAGGTTGACGGTGATGGAATAGCCCTTGACCGGATAGATGTTGACCCGGTCCCCCAGCGTCGCAGCCAGCGCGCGGCTGGCGGTGCCGGCGCAGACCACCACAGCATCAAATTTGGAGGTCGTCTTTTGGACGCCCTGGCCCACGGTCACGCTGGCCTGTTTTCCGTCCGTGGTGACAGCCGTGACATCCTGGCCGTACAGGCAGCGCACGCCCCGGCGAATGGCCGCCTCTGCCAGGCCACGGGTGTAGCGGTGAATGTCGCCGGTCGCATCGCTTTCGGTGAAGTAGCCGCCGTAATACTGGCCCGCCAGCGTCGGCTCGATGGCCCGCATCTCGGCCGGCGTCACGGCGCGGCGCATCAAGCCACCTTCGGCCAGCAATTTGGAAACTTCGCCGGCATGGTCGAAGCTGGCCTTGTCGCGGTAGATGTGAAGAATGCCTTTGTTCTTCAGGTCGAAGTCAATGCCCTCTTCCTCGGCCCAGGCGAGCAGGTGCTGGCGGGCGGCAATTGCCAGGCGGGTGGTCTGCACGGTGGTGCTGCGGTAATTGGGAATGTTGGCGATGAACTCGGCAAACCACGAGATCTTGTGCCAGCTCGGCCTGGGGTTCACCAGCAGGGGCGCGTCGCTCCTGAGCATCCATTTGAGCCCCTTCAGAATGGTTGACCAGTGGTTCCAGACCTCGGCGTTGGAGGCGGACAGTTGGCCGCCGTTGGCAAACGAGGTTTCCATGGCGGCATAGCGATGGCGCTCGAACAAGGTCACTGAAAAGCCGCGCCGGGCCAGCGCGTAGGCGGTAGTGACACCAGTGATGCCGCCGCCGATGACGGCGATGTGTTTGGCGATAGGTTGCATGGCTGAAAAGCTCCAGAAAGCGTCAAAGGGTTGGGTGCGGGCGCAACTGCGCGGCGCACACCCCCTCTGTTCCGGACCTGAGAGATTCACAATCCGCACTGGCTGCGGGCGTTGTTTGCTCCTTCGGTGCGCCGCAGGACGACATCTGCGGCAGCTCTTCAGAGATCAATCCTGATACCGGTCCTTGGGGCCTGAGAGTTTCCGGGGTGGTTGCTCCTTCGGCGCTGCAGGCCGCGCAAGCGGCGATGCAGGCTCTTCCGGTATCAAGTTGGCACAAGGCCGATTGATGCGTGGCTTATTTGAAAATGAGCCACGCGGGACTCTAGCATGTATCGGTCCAGAATGGACTTTTTGTTGGAATACAGGGCTTGTCCTGCCCTCGCGCCTCAAGGTGCGCAAGGGCGTCCGGACGATTTACTGGGCAATGATCGTCAGCAGTTCCTGCCGTGTCGTCGGGTCTTTCATGAACTTGTCGTACAGCGGCGCCATCCGCCGAATCATGGTCGAGGTGTTCTTGACCTTGACATACTGCGCGCCTTGCTTGGTGGTGATGTCAAGCGCCAGCGCCACCCGCTTGTTCCACAAATCGCGCATCAGCAAGGCTGATCTGGCGCCAGCCTGCATGAAGGCCTCCTTGTCATCCTTGTCAAGCTTGTCCCATAGCTGCGTGGACACCACCAGGGCCTCCGGGGAAATCACATGGTTGGTGACATAGACATTCTTTGCAATCTTGTAATGCCCGGTGGACTCGTAGGAAGGGATGTTGTTTTCGGCGCAGTCAACCTTGCCTTGCTCAAGGGCGCCAAGCACATCCTTGAACGGCAGGGCCACTGGCTTGGCATCAAGCAGCTTGACCATTTCAATGAAAATTTCGGATTGCTGAACCCGAATATTGGCTCCTGCCAAATCCTTGATATCTGTTACAGGTTTGTTCACGCAGTAAAAGGAACGGCCACCGCCGTCATACCAGCCCAGCACCACAAATCCGGCTGCCTTCAAATTGTCCGCAAAACGCTTGCCGAGCTTGCCATCCAGATGCCTGAACATATGCGCTGAATCAGTAAAGAGAAAAGGCAGGTTCAGCACCTTGATGCCAGGCACCGCATCAGACAAGGGGCCCGAGCTGAACTCGGCGATGTCAATTTCACCAGCCTTGAGCATTTGCACCGCCTTGGGCTGGTCGCCCAGCGTGGCGTTGGAAAATATCTCTATCTGGTACTTGCCCTTGGTGGTCTGTGCCACTTGTCCGGCAAAGCTCTTC
The DNA here is from genome assembly GCA_028291905.1 of Polaromonas sp. Classification (GTDB taxonomy): domain Bacteria; phylum Pseudomonadota; class Gammaproteobacteria; order Burkholderiales; family Burkholderiaceae_C; genus Polaromonas. The sequence goes on along the minus strand of JAQGNK010000115.1, from coordinate 8,384 downwards.
ATGGCTTCAGTGACCGGGTAGCCATCTGGATGGATGTTCCAGGCCCGAAGCTTGGTTTGTGCGAAGCCCACATTGGCACCGACGGCCAACGTGAGGCACAGGATGCCCTTGAAATAATTGCGCATTTTGTCTCCTGGCGATAAGAAATCCGGTTGCCTCTGAGGTCAACTCGTGCGGAATAAAAAACTTACTCGCCAGTCGATCATCACACAAACAGTTTCAATTTTATTAAAAAATAATCAATTAAATTAATTTAATTAGATTAGTGGTTTTTACTATTGTTCTCAATCAAGCTTGATGTTGGCTTGCGTCACCACAGTTGCCCAACGGCTTTTTTCCCGCTTAAAAAATTCATCTTGCTGCACTGGGGTCATGGTGACTACCTCGGCGCCCTGGCCAGCCAGCTTGGCACGGATGTCCGGGTTGCGGATGACCTTGATGAGTTCGGTATTGAGCCGGTTGATGATGGCCGCTGGGGTGCCGTTGGCCACCAGGATGCCCTGCCAGGTACCTGATTCGAAATTGGTCAGGCCTTGCTCGGCCAGGGTTGGGACATCACCGATCAGCGGCATGCGGCTACCTTTGGAAACACCAAGAATCTTGAGCTTGCCGCTCTGCACGAACGGCAGGGTCGCCAGCATGCCGTTCATCAGGATCTGGGTCTGGCCGGCGATTGTGTCGGTCACCGCCTGCGAGCCGCCCTTGTAGGGGATGTACTGCCATTTGGCGCCGCTGGCGCGCTCGACGGCCACGCCGGCCAGGTGTGGCGCACTGCCCATGGCGGTGACAGCGAAGTTCAGTTCGGTTTTTTTCGACAGGGCCACCAGTTCCTTCAGGTTGTTGGCCGGCACTGACGGATGCACCACCAGCAGGTGCGGCGAATAAGCCAGCATGGTCACGCCGCGCAAATCCTTGACTGGATCAAACGCCAGCTTCGTGTAAACCGACGGGCTGATGGCCAGGGCGCCGGTGTCGCACAGCAACAGGGTGTAGCCATCGGGGGCTGACTTGGCCACGTAGTCGGCGCCGAGGTTGCCGTTGGCGCCGGCCTTGTTTTCAACGATGACCGACTGCTTGAGCGCTTCCGACAGAGGCTGGGAAATGGCGCGCGCAATGATGTCCGAAGAGCCGCCCGGCGGGTATGGCACCACGATCCTGATTGGCTTGGCCGGCCAGTTTTGCTGCTGCGCGCCGGCGGCGCCCATGCCGAGGGCCAGCGTGGCCCCCATGAGATCACGTCGATTGATGGTCATGTCTTGTTCCCTTATGTTGGGTTGTTTTGTGTTGAAGCAGGAACTGCCCGGCGGCAAGGCCGGCAGCCTTGAGAACTTTGAAAGCAGTGGAAAACGGCTGTCGGCTGCGTTCAGGCAACCGTGTGGTTGGCCATGATTTCCAGGCTGCGCACCAGCGCCGAGTGGTCCAGGTCCTGCAGGCCGTTGGCGGCGCAGACCTGCATCAGCTGCGCGGCGCCGGCGGTTTGCGGCAGTGCCACGCCGAGGGCGCGGGCGCCGGCCAGCGCCAAGCTCAGGTCCTTCTGGTGCAGGCCGATCCGGAAACCGGGGTTGAAAGTGCGCTTGATCATCCGCTCGCCATGCACTTCCAGGATGCGGGAGGCAGCAAATCCGCCCATCAGCGCCTGGCGCACCTTGGCCGGATCGGCGCCGGCCTTACTGGCGAACAGCAGCGCTTCGCCGACAGCGGCAATGTTCAGGGCCACGATGATCTGGTTGGCCACCTTGCAGGTCTGGCCGTCTCCATTGGCGCCGACCAGGGTGATGTTTTTCCCCATCAGTTCGAAAAGCGGCTTGACCCGCTCGAACGTGTCTTCAGGCCCGCCTACCATGATGGTCAGGCTGCCGGCCTTGGCGCCGACTTCGCCGCCGGACACCGGCGCATCAAGATAATCGCAGCCGAGCGCGTTGATCTGGCTGGCGAATTCCTTGGTTTCCATCGGCGAGATCGAACTCATGTCCACTACCGCCTTGCCGCTGCTCAGGCCGCTGGCCACGCCAGCCTCGCCAAACAGCACCTTGGCCACATCGGGCGTGTCGGGCAGCATCAAAAAGATGATGTCAGCTTTTTGCGTCACTTCCTGGGCCGAAGCGCAGGCTGATCCCTTGTCGGTCAGCAGTTCCGCAGGCACCTGGCCGCGCGTATGCAGAAAGACTTCATGCCCTGCCTTGATCAGGTGCGCGGCCATTGGCGCGCCCATGATGCCCAGGCCGATAAAACCAAGCTTGCTCATAGTGATACTCCCTCAAAAAATTAAAAAATTGCTGCGGTGCTCAGGTGCGGTAGCGGTCGCACAAGGCTTGCGTTGCCGAGCGGAAGGCGCCCAGGTCGCTGCCGACGCCGACAAAAGTGGCGCCCATCGCCAGGTAGCGGCGGGCGTCCGCTTCCACCGGCGCCAAAATGCCCGACGGTTTGCCGCAGGCCTTGGCGTCGGCAAACACGGCGGCGATGACTTCCTGCACCTCGGGATGACCGGCGTTGCCGATATGGCCCATGCCGGCGGCCAGATCGGATGGCCCGACGAAAATGCAGTCCACTCCGTCCAGTGCGGCGATCTCGCGGGCAGCCGCCGCGCCGGCCCGGCTTTCAATCTGCACCATCACGCAGATATGGTCATTGACCGACTTGAAGTAGTCAGGCACTGTGCCGTACCGGTTGCTGCGCTGAGACACCGACACACCGCGAATGCCCTGCGGCGGATAGCGGGTGGCGGCCACGGCGCGGCGTGCCTCGTCGGCGCTTTCGACGAAGGGAATCAGGAAGTTGTAAAAACCCGCGTCCAGCAGCCGCTTGATTTCCACCGCGTCATTGCAGGTGGGCCGCACCACCGGCGCGCTGACGCTGTCCTTCAGCGCCATCAGCTGCGGAATGAAGGTGGACACATCATTGGGCGAATGCTCGCCGTCCAGCAAAATCCAGTCGAAACCCGCCACGCCCAGGGCCTCCGTGGTGATCGCGTTTGACAGCGATGACCAGCAGCCGATCAGCCTCTTGCCGGCCAGCAGGCCCTGCTTGAGGCTGTTGGGAAAACTCTGGTACGGCGTGGCTTGTGTCATGGCGGTCTCTTTTCAAAAGGATGGGGTCTTGAACATCTTGTACGGCACGGGCTGATGCAAGGTGGACACTGGGCTGGCCAGGGTTTCAGGCCAGGGTGTAGGCCGTCTTGACGATGGTGAAAAACTCCTGCGCATAGCGGCCCTGCTCGCGCGGGCCATAGCTGGAGCCCTTGCGTCCGCCGAACGGGACGTGGTAGTCCACCCCGGCTGTCGGCAGGTTCACCATCACCATGCCGGCCTGGCTGTGGCGCTTGAAGTGGGTCGCATGCTTGAGGCTGGTGGTGGCAATGCCAGCGGCCAGGCCGAACGGCGTGTTGTTGGCCTCAAACAGTGCTTCCTCGTAGCCCTTGACGCGGATGATGCTGGCAACCGGGCCGAACACTTCCTCGCGGTTGATGCGCATGTCGGCCGTGGTGTCGGTCAGCAGCGCCGGCGCCATGAAAAAGCCGTCGGTCGAGAGCTTCAGGCGCTCCCCGCCGGCCAGCAGCACCGCGCCTTCGGCCTTGCCGATATCGACATAAGACAAGTCCTGCTCCAGCTGCGAGCGCGACGACACCGGGCCGATGTCGATACCGGCTGCCAGCGCATCGCCCACCTTCAGGCCGGCCATGCGGGCCTTCATCGCCTCGACGAATTTCGGATAGATGCCTTCGGTGACGATCAGCCGGCTCGATGCGGTGCAGCGCTGGCCGGTGGAGAAAAACGCGCTTTGCACGCTGAGCTCGACCGCCTGCGCCAGATCGGCATCGTCCAGGATGACCTGCGGGTTTTTGCCGCCCATCTCCAGCTGGAATTTCTTGAGGGTGACGGCGCATTGCTGGGCAATCCGCCCGCCCACAGCCTGGGAACCGGTGAAACTGATCGCATCGACCCCCGGATGGTTGACCAGCGGGTCGCCGATCACACTGCCCCGGCCCATGACCAGGTTGAACACGCCAGCCGGAATGCCGCTGCGGCTGATGATCTCGGCCAGCGCCCAAGCGCAGCCGGGCACCAGGTCGGCCGGCTTCATCACGACGCAATTGCCGTAGGCCAGCGCCGGCGCGATTTTCCAGGCCGGAATGGCTATCGGAAAATTCCACGGTGTGATGATGCCGATCACGCCAACCGGCTCGCGGGTGATCTCGACGCCGATGCCGGGGCGCACCGAGGGCACGACCTCGCCGGTCAGGCGCAGGCATTCGCCGGCAAAGAACTTGAAAATATTGCCGGCACGGGCTGCTTCGCCGATGCCTTCAGCCTTGGTCTTGCCCTCTTCCCTGGCCAGCAGCGTGCCCAGTTCCTCGCGGCGGGCCAGGATTTCGGTGCCGATCTTGTCGAGCGCGTCGGCCCGCGCCTGAATGCCGGAGGTGGACCAGGCGGGAAAGGCGGCGCGGGCAGCCTGCACCGCAGCGTCCAGCTGCTCGGCGCTGGCCTGGGTGTACTCGCCAATCACATCGTCCAGGTTGGACGGATTGATGTTGGGGGAATAATTACCGCCGGCCAGCCATTGGCCGCCGATCAGGTTGTCGTGTTTCTGGGTCATTATTAATCCTTGAAATGAGTGGCGGGTTAGAGCGAACTTGCTCTGGTTTGACATAACAGCGATGTGCACGCTACTAAATTCATAGCTGCTTGCGCACTACCTGCCTGGACTAGAAGCCTATTCAATGCCAAAATAGTTGTTTTCTGGCTAAAACGAAAGCGCTCCAGCTTTCACGTCACTGGCGCCGGGTTGAACAGCACCAGCGCGTTGTGCAGCTTCCAGTGCTCGGCCCAGGTTTTCTTGCGGCCGCTGGCCACGTCGAGCATGAACTGGAACAGCTCGCGCCCCACGTCTTCAATCGTGGCGTCGCCGTCAGCGATGCGGCCGGCGTTGATGTCCATCAGGTCGTGCCAGCGCCGGGCCAGGTCGGTGCGGGTCGCTACCTTGATGACCGGCACCTCGGCCAGCCCGTAAGGCGTGCCGCGCCCCGTGGTGAAGACATGCAGATTGATGCCGGCGGCCAGCTGCAGCGTGCCGCAGATGAAGTCGCTGGCCGGCGTGGCTGCATAGATCAGACCCTTTTGCCTGACCTTTTCGCCCGGCGACAACACGCCGCTGATGGGCGATGAACCGGACTTGACGATGGAGCCCATGGCTTTCTCGACAATATTGGACAGGCCACCCTTTTTGTTGCCTGGCGTGGTGTTGGCGCTGCGGTCAACCCGGCCTTATTCCAAATAGGCGTCGTACCAGGCCATTTCGCGGATCATCGCCTGCGCCACTTCCGGCGTGCTGGCACGGGAGGTCAGCTGATCAATGCCGTCGCGCACCTCGGTGGTTTCGGAAAACATCACCGTCGCACCGGCGCGCACCAGCAGGTCAGTACAAAAACCAACCGCAGGATTGGCCGTCACGCCCGAGAAGGCATCACTGCCACCACATTGCACACCCACCACCAGCTCGCTGGCTGGCACGGTTTCGCGCCGACGGGCATCGAGCCGCTGCAGGTGCGGCACCGCCGCCTTCATGATCGAGTCCACCATCGACATGAAGCCGATATGGTGCTCCGATTGGAGGGTGACCACATCGAGCGGTTCATCAGCAGTCATGCCGATGTCGGCAACATTGCGTTCATCGACGATGGGAATCGAGCCCGGTGGCAGCAGGCGCTCCGGTTGGAGCTTTTCGCAGCCCAGGCTGACAACCATCACCTCGCCGCCGAAGTTCGGGTTTAGCGAGATGTTGCGCAGGGTACGGATAGGAATGACCGCGTCGGGCGCGTCAATCGCCACCCCGCAGCCGTAGCTGTGCTCCAGGCCCACGACATCATCGACATTCGGAAAGCGCGGCAACAACTCCTTCTTGATCCGCTTGACAGCGAAATCCACAACCCCGGCCACACACTGCACCGTGGTGGTGATGGCCAGAATGTTGCGGCTACCCACCGAGCCGTCTGCATTGCGGTAGCCCTCGAAGGTGTAACCTTCCAGTGGCGGCTGCGGGTCAGGCTTGACGGTCGCGATGGGGAGGTTGGCAAGACCGCGCGCATCCGGCATGACCAGCAGCCGCTCATGCACCCAGCTGCCTGCAGGTATGTCCTTGGCGGCAAAACCAATGGGCACGTTGTAGCGCCGCACCGGACTGCCTTCTGCCAGGTCAACCAGCGCGACCTTATGCGCCTGCGGCACCCGGTCACGTAAGGTCAGGCCGCAAGAAAAAACAGTACCTGCCGCCAGGCCGCCGTCGTTGGCGACGATGGCCACATTGTCAGCCTCATGCATGAGGATGTAGCGAGGCTGCGAGCTTGGCAATGTGATGGTGGTCATGCAAAGGTTCTGCAGATAGACGAAAGCGGCCCGTTACTGCGGGCCAAGACTTTTGATCAATTCGGCCAGCGCCTGCATTTCGTCGGGTTTTAGATCAGTCAGCGGTGCACGTACCGGGCCGGCGTCACGGCCGACGATCTTGGCGCCGGCCTTGACAATGCTGACCGCGTAGCCTGGGTTTTTGTTGCGAATAGCCAGATAGGGCATGAAAAAGTCTTTCAATAGCCGATGCTGCGTCTTCATGTCATCGGCTGCCACGGCATGGTAGAAATCCATGGCGGTCTTGGGGATAAAGTTGAACACTGCCGACGAATACACCGGCGTGCCCAACGCCTTGTAGGCAGCGGCATAGACCTCTGCCGTGGGCAGGCCACCTAGGTAAGAAAAGCGGTCCCCCATCGTCATGTAGATGGCTGACATGGTTTCGATATTGCCGACACCGTCCTTGAAGCCGATCAGGTTTGAGCAGCGTTCCGCGAGGATAGCCAGCGATTCAGGCGTGAGCTTGCACACATTGCGGTTATAGACAATCACGCCGAACTTGACGCTTTTGCAGACTGCCTCGACATGAGCAATCAGTCCTTCCTGACCGGCTTCCATCAGGTAGTGCGGCAGCAGCAGGATGCCGTGGGCGCCCAGGCGCTCTGCCTCCTGCGCGCAGGCGATGGCAAAACGGGTGGGACCGCCAACACCGGCAATGATGGGCACCTTGCCGGCGCAGGTGTCCACGGCGGTCTTGATGATCAGCGGATATTCGTCTGCGGTAAGCGAGAAGAACTCGCCGGTACCGCCGGCGGCGAACAGTGCCGTAGCCCCATAGGGCGCAAGCCACTCCAGGCGTTCCGCATAGGTTTTGGGTCTGAAATCACCTTGCTCGTCAAAGTCGGTGACTGGAAAGGACAGGAGGCCAGAACTGACGATGGTTTTTAGGTCTTGAGGGTTCATGAAAAATCAAACAAATTGGAGGTAGAAGTTAAAAGCCAACGGACCGCTGGTGGTCAGGCCACTGTCTGCCATGGCATATCCGATGCCCGTCCGTGCCCGCCGCCACTGCCGCAGAGGCAGTGGATCGACATGAAGAGCGGTACCTTATTACTTGAACAGACTCGGTAGCCACAATGAGATTTCCGGTACATACGTCACGAGCATCAGGCATGCAGTAAGGGCGCCATAGAACGGCAGGATTGATTTCATAACCTCGCCCACCGATATGCCCCCGATGGCGCATCCCACGAACTGCGTGACCCCCACAGGTGGCGTGTTCAGGCCCAGCGCGCAGGTGATCATCATTACGATGCCGAACTGGACTGGGTCCATGCCGAACTGTGCCGCAATCGGCAAAAAGATAGGCGTGCAGATCAGGATAGTGGCGGCCATATCCAGGAACGTGCCCAGGATGAACAGCAACACATTGATCATCAGGAAGATCACCCACGTCGTCGCGGACACGGAGGTCATCAGTGCACCGGATTTATGGGGCGCCTCATAAAGCGCCATGAAATAGCCGAAGGCGGACGAGATGCCAATCAGCAGCAGGACCACGCCGGTGGTTTTGCAGGCCTTCGCGCAGGCCTTCAAGAAGTGGTCCCACGACAGCGAGCGATAAACAGCGACCGTGACGATCAGCGCCCACATCACCGCGGTGGCCGCCGACTCGGTTGCAGTGAATACGCCAGACAGAATGCCCACCAGGATGATCACGACGACCATCAGACCCGGTACAGAGCCGAGGAACGACACCAGCACTTCCTTCCAGCCCGCGAACTTGCCGCGTGTCGGATAACCACGCTTTACGGCCACGTAGTAGGCGGCGATCAGGTTGCAGATGGTCAACAGCAGCGCGGGAATAATACCGGCCAGGATCAGGCTGAACACGCTGACCGAGGCAATGCCCGTGGTCGCCAGTGCGAAGATGATCAGGTTGTGCGAGGTCGGCATCAGCGCACCGACCAGCGCGGCGTGCGTGGTCACGTTAACGGCGTAGTCCGCATCGTAGCCTTCCTTCTTCATTAACGGAATCATTAC
>JAQGNK010000095.1 GCA_028291905.1 Polaromonas sp. | reverse complement strand
TGGAGCCCAGCAGCCAGATCGGCACATTGGTGCCGGCGCCCGGCGTGGCAATCAGGCGCTGGCCCGGCTGCGCCGGTCCCAGCAGGCGCTGCAGCTCGGCCACTTCCTGCGGAAAGTCATCCGCCGTTTCGGTGCGGTCGCGCCGCAAGGCGCGCATCGTGGCCTGGTCGGTGCCCGGCGCGCGGCCCAGGCCCAGGTCGATGCGGCCGGGATACAGCTCGGCCAGCGTGCCGAAGGCCTCGGCCACCACCAGCGGCGCATGGTTGGGTAGCATCACGCCGCCTGACCCCACCCGCAAGGTGCTGGTACCGCCGGCTATGTAGCCGACCAGCACGGCCGTGGCCGAACTGGCGATGCCCTGCATGTTGTGGTGTTCGGCCAGCCAGTAGCGGGTGAAGCCGAGGCGTTCGGCATGCTGGGCGGTGCGCAGCGAAATCGCCAGCGCCTCGGCAACCGTGCCGCCTTCGCGGACGGACACCAGGTCGAGCATGGACAGGGCTATGTTTTGTAGTGCTTTCATGAAATGGATTGTCCTGCCTTAAGCTTGACCGCGCAGCCCTCGGGCCACTGGTTTTAGGCTAGGGTGAAATTCTCTTGGAAGATAGCGGCCGTGCTGCCGGCCAGCATTCCCGGCGACAGCTTGTCTGCTACTGAATTCATAGCTGCTTGCGCATTACTTGCCTGCGCTACAGGCCTGTTTGATTAAACAAGAGAGATGCAAGCCTGCTTTCCCAGTCGGCGGGAGGCCAGGCGTTCTAGAGCCGCAGCGCCTGCCCGTAACCGGTCATTTCCAGGTAGCCCATGCCCAGGCGCCGGCCACGGTTGTCCGTCAGCTCGCTCAGGCCTTCCCAATAAATCGACCCGGTGGAGCTGCGGCTGTCGAGTTCCTGGTCGTCCAGCACAGCCTTGACGATATAGACATTGACTGGCGTCTGGACCGACCATTCCACCGGATAGGTGATCCGGGTCAGCGGGCTGGTCCAGCGCCGGAGGGCTTTGAACAGCACGTCGCCCTGGCCGAAGATGCGCAGCTCGCCTGTGGCTGCGCGCCAGGAGCCGCCGGTCCAGACCGCGCCGCCTTCCTTGTCGCGCAGCCTGAAGGCGGTCAGCGCGCTGCCGTCGTCCAGGTTCATGCCGATCCAGTCCCAGCCAACGGCGCTCGGGTGCAGCAGCTCCTGGCTCCACTCATGGTCGAGCCAGGCCCTGCCGGCGACTGCAAAGCTTTGTTCCTTGATCTGCAGGCTGCCGCTGGCCGCCAGCTGTGGCTGGCTGTAGTAATAGCTGGCTTGACTTTCTTCAGGGCCCTTGCGCGACAGGCCCTGCTTGCCCTGCAGCAGCACCGGCTGCGTTTCCTGAAACTGCAGCCGCAGCGCGAAGTCGGCGGTGGGCAGCTCCGCGCTGTAGCGGTTGCCGTCGGCCTTCAGGTGCCAGTCGCGCAGCTTGATGTCCATGTCCTGCTCGCTCGCCAACGCCACGCCAAAGCCGGCGCGGGCGATGCGCTGGTCGTGCCAGAGTTTCTTGCCCTGCACATCGGTGATGGCAGCGTGGGCAAAGATCAGTTGCGTGGCGGCAAATCTGGATGCCATGCCTTGCGTGGCATCGATCCGCGAGCGAAAGAAGGTGAGCTGGAAGCCGAAGGCGCGCCCGCCCGCGCCGCTGGCCGCCGCCTGCCCGGTGATGTACCACCACTCGGTGCGAAAGTCCGGGTGCGCGCCTCTGTCGCGCGGGAACGCCAGCGCTCTGGCGGGCAGCGCGAGGGCTTCATTTGTCCATCCCGACAGCGCTGACAGCCCGCCCAGGCTGGCCAGGCCATTGAGCAGAAAATGGCGGCGGCAACGAAGGCCGGTCAGCGCGGGCATCTGCATCTCAGTGTTTTATTGCTACGCTGCCGGGGCAAGGTAGAAAGAATTTTGAGGTGCCATTGAACAAGTTTTCAAGCCGTGTCATTGGCTGATTTTCCGGGCCTCTTCAACCTGGTACTCAAAGTACCGCTGAAAGCTGAAGGCAATGCTCGACATCAGCGCGATGCTGCCGAACAGCAGGGCAAACACGACCGCGCCCATGGTCAGCCAGTTGGTGTTGCCCGCTCGGGCATCCGGCATGGCCGGGTTATGCCGGGCGTTCCATTTCTCCGGCGCCATCAAGCCGAAGTAAATCGCCGTCAATGCCGTGCCGGCCAGCGTGAACCCCAGCAGTGGAACCAGCACCCAGGCCAACTGGTCGTCCTGGCCATGCAGTCGCACCCGTTCGACACCCCACCAGCCCAGCGCTGCCACAACCGGATGCACCCAGGCCCACAGGTCGTGCCAGCCATACAGGTAAAGGCGGTGCAGCCCGAACTGGCCACCGATGAACGCCAGCCAGGCGGCGAGGGTCTTGTTTTTTGGGGCAGATGCTTGCATGCGGGAATTATGAAGCGGGCGGCACCGGCGGCAGCGTGTCGCCGGCCCCCAGCGCCTTTTGCATGATCACGATGTCGCGCCAGGCGCCAAACTTCCAGCCGCAGGACTCAACGATGCCTACCTGCGTAAATCCCAGTGCCAGGTGAACACCGACCGAGCCGACATTGGCCGAGTCGCCGATGATGGCCATGACCTTGCGAACCCCGGCGGCTTCGCAGCGCGCCAGCAGTTCCGCCAGGAGCGCGCGGCCCAGGCCCTTGCGGTGCAGGCTTGGCGCCAGGTAGATCGAGTCCTCCACCGAATAGCGGTAGGCCGGCCGGGGCTTGAACCAGTTGCCATAGGCGAATCCCAGGATTTCGCCTTCCTGCTCGGCCACCAGGTAGGGAAGCCCCTTGGCCAGTACGTCGGCCCGCCGTGCCGTCATGTCGCCGGCGCTGGGCGGCTCGGTTTCAAAAGTGCCTGTGCCGTGCAGCACATGGTGGGCGTAAATGGCGGTGATGGCGGAAATATCTTCGGCGCGGCTGGGGCGTATGAGAGGCATGTTTGAGTAATGGGGTCTGGAGCGTTGAATCTGGGCGCGAGGACTCAATAATACCCAAGCGATTTATCGCAACATGGACGTTTTGGCAGCCACCGGGCTATAATCGCAGGCTTTGCAGCATTTCGCTGGCCGGGTGGCCATGTCGTGTGTCTCAAGCGCTGCAGGAATATTTGGGGTTATTTTTACCCCGCCACCCAAGGATAAATTATGGTCGTCATCCGACTTTCACGCGGCGGTTCCAAGCATCGTCCATTCTTCAACATCGTTGTGGCTGACAAGCGCGTTCGCCGCGACGGCCGTTTCATCGAACGCATCGGTTTTTACAACCCGATTGCCAAGGGCGGCGAAGAAGGCCTGCGCATTGTGCAAGACCGTCTGACCCACTGGATTGGTGTTGGCGCCCAGGCGTCCCCAACCGTCCTGCGCCTGATCAAGCAAGGCGGCGCCAGTGCTGCTGCTGCCGCGCCTGCTGCTGTCGCCGACGTAGCTGTAGCTGCTGCCTGATCTTCAGGATTTTTCGATGCTGCCCGGCCTGCCAACGTCTTCAGTCTTGACACCGTCAAAACTGCCTGACGATGCGCTGGAAGTCGGGCGCATCCTGGATGCCTGGGGTGTCAAGGGCTGGGTCAAGATCCTGCCGCACAGCACGGACCCGGCAGCGCTTTTTTCAGCCAAGTCCTGGTTTTTGCAGGTCCCCGAAGCCAAGTTTCGGCCTGGTTTTGCCGCCTTCACCGGCACGGTTTCCCTCCAGGTGGAAGAGTCAAAGATTCATTCCGGCACGGTGGTTGCCAAATTTACCGGTCTTGATGACCGCAATCTGGCTGAGGCCCTGCGCGGCGCCCGGATATTCCTGGCGCGCAGCGGCTTTCCCGCTGCTTCCACCGATGAATATTATTGGGTTGATCTGATCGGCCTGAACGTGGTCAACCGCGAAGGCGTGAATTTGGGCTGCGTGCGCGACCTGATGGCAACCGGGCCGCATTCGGTGCTGTGTGTCGAATACACCAGCACTCAGGATGATGGCATTGCCATTACTGCCGAACGCATGATTCCTTTTGTTTCGGTCTATGTCGATGCCGTCGATATTGCCGGCAAACGCATTGCTGTTGACTGGCAAGCCGATTATTGAAAGCTGATGCCACATCAGGACGCAATGCCCTGATGTGCCCAGTCTGGCGTCTGGTATTCAAAGTAGTTCTTCATGCGCTTTGATGTCATCACCCTTTTTCCTGAGCTGTTTGCGCCGTTCTTAA
>JAQGNK010000084.1 GCA_028291905.1 Polaromonas sp. | reverse complement strand
ATGAACTGCTGAAGTTCGTCGAGCAGTTGCTCGTACAGCCATTTCTCGCGTGCCAGCGCACGCTCCTGCGCAGACAAGGCCTTGTCTTCAAACGCTTTGAGTTCCGGTGTGATGTAGCGCTCAGCGTTTTTCAGGGTCTGGCGGCGCCGGTAATCGGCCGGAACCCTGCTGGTCTGGCCCTGCGACACCTCGATGTAAAAACCGTGCACCTTGTTGAACTGCACCCGCAGGTTGGCAATGCCGGTGCGGGCCTTTTCGCGGATTTCGAGGTCGAGCAGAAAGCCGTCGCAGTTGGTCTGGATGGCGCGCAGCTCGTCGAGTTCGGCGTCACAGCCATGGTTGATGACGCCGCCGTCGCGGATCAGCGCGGCGGGCTCCTCCAGGATGCACTGGCCCAGCAGCTCGGCGCAGCCGGCCGGCGGCTGCAAATCCTTGAAAATAGTGGTCAAAAGTGCTGCCAGCGCAGGCTGTCCCTGCGCAAACAGCTCTGCTTTTTGTAGCGTGAGCTGCAGCGCCACCAGCTCGCGCGGACGCACCTGGCGCAGCGCGATGCGGGCGGTGATGCGCTCGGCGTCGCTGCAGCCCTTGAGCTGGGCGCGCAGACTTTGCTGCCCGCCGCCGCGCAGCTCGGTGATGGCCTCCAGCCGTGCGGCGGCCTGGGCGCGGTCACGGCGCGGGCTGAGCAGCCAGTTCTTCAGCATCCGGCTGCCCATGCCGGTGGCGCAGGTATCGAGCAGCGAGAACAGCGTCGGCGAGTCCTCGCCGCGCAGGGTCTGGGTGAGTTCGAGGTTGCGCCGGGTGGCCGGCGGCAGTTCGATCAACTCGTCCGGGCGCACCACCTGCAGGCCCTGCACATGGGGCAGTGCGCGGCCCTGGGTGTGCTCGGCGTAACCCAGCAGCGCCGACGCGGCGGCATGCGCGTCAACCAGGCCTTCGGCATTCCAGGCCGCCAGCGACGCTGCCTTGAGCTGCTCCAGCAGCCGGCGCGCGCCCAGCGCCGCATCGAAATGCCAGGCCGGGCGGGCGCTGGCGGCGCAGCGCCACGCCTGCAGGCGCTGCTCGAAGGCATGGGTGGCATCGACGTTGTAGAGCAGCTCGCTGGGATTGACGCGGGCCAGCCACGTTTCCAGCTCGGCCGGGGCGCACTGGGCCAGGTGGATCTGGCCCTGCGTCACGCTGAGCCAGGCCAGGCCGCAGCTGTTGCGGGCGCCCTGGTGCACCGCCAGCAGGATTGATTCGGTCTTGTCGCTGAGCAGCTCGGTGTCGGTCAGCGTGCCGGGCGTGACTACCCGCACCACTTTTCGCTCCACCGGCCCCTTGGCGGTCGCCACGTCGCCGACCTGCTCGCAGATCGCCACCGATTCGCCCAGCTTGATCAGCTTGGCCAGGTAGCCTTCGAGCGCATGGAAGGGCACGCCGGCCATCACCACCGGCTCGCCGGCCGACTGGCCGCGCCGGGTCAGCGTGATGTCGAGCAGGCGGGCGGCTTTTTCAGCATCGCCATAGAAGACCTCGTAGAAGTCGCCCATGCGGTAGAACACCAGCGTGTCGGGGTACTCGGCTTTGATGGCGTGGTACTGGGTCATCATGGGCGTATGGCTGGCCATCTTGTCCGGTATGGCGGGCGTGCCGGGCAGGTCGGTGAACTTGATTTTTTCTCTTTGCATTCAACAGCTCAATGTGACTGGCCTGGCGTCTTGCGGCTTGATTTGCAGGCTCGCCCGTGATGGCGAAATGATTTTCTCTGGCGCGCCTGAAGGCTTGGGGGCGTTTAATTATCCACTCCCCTTCGGCGCGCCGCCGTATTGCGGCCGAGCTGCCGGTCGGCTCGCAGTGCCAGGCTGGCAGGCGTTGGATCAAAACCCTTTGAACGCATCATCCGGGTCATGGCTCGCATGGGTGTCAGGGCTTGCCCAACTGCCGCTGCCATGCGTCGTACCCGCCCTTGAGCGGCCGGACAGCGGTGTAGCCCAGCTTCATCAGCACATGTGCCGCCTGGACGGCGGTCGCATCCTGCGGGCAGGCGCACAGCGTGACGACCTGCCGGTCCTTCGGCCAGGCGCCAACGAGCCGGCGCAGATCGTCCAGCCGGGCCGGCGTGCCATGCGCCAGCGGGCCGTCCTGCTCGACCAGCGCCGCGCCGCGAAAGTCAAGCAGCAAGACCGGCTGGCCTGCGGCCAGGGCCTGCGCCAGCTCTGCCGGCGCAATGTGGGGAATCGCTGCCGTCTGCTCGAAACGGTATTTTTGCCACAGTTTGTAGAGCACCCAGGCCGCCAGCACCGCTGCCACGCTCGCGGCGGCGGTGCCGCCATGTCGGGTCAGCAGTTCCAGCGCCGTCTGCACCTGGGCGCGCAGCAGCCAGCCGGCCAGAATCGCCGCGCCCGCCCAGAGCGCGGCGCCCAGGCCGGCGGCGGCGATGAAGCGCGGCAGCGGCATGAGCAGCGAGCCGGCAATCGGCGGCGCCACGGTGGAAAAACCGGGGATGAACTTGGCGCCCACCAGCGACCAGGCGCCCCAGCGAACAAAGCGCTGCTCGGTTTGCGACACGCACGAGCCGGGGTTGATCGACAGCTTGCACAGGCCCGACAGCACGCGGTAACCAAAGGCGCGCCCCGCCAGGTACCAGATGCAGTCGGCCAGCACCGACGCCAGCACCGCTGCCGCCAGCATTTTTCCGGCCTGGCCGGAGGTTGCCGCCAGGCTGCCGGCGATGAGTAGGGTGGGGACCGCCGGGACTGGAAGCCCGATCTGCTGCAGCAGCACATTCACAAACACGACCCAGGTGGCGTCGCGCTGAAGGGCTTCGGTGATGGGGGTGATGTCCATGGGTGTGGCTTGCGTGGGTGGTTTGCATTATCGGCCGTAAACAGCGTTCACCGGGTGAGCTGGGCGGTTGCGGTTTTCAGCATCAAATATGCCTATGGCGCAGGTACATTATGCGCAACCAGCTATTAATTAAATAGCAAAAACACGTCATGTGCCTTGGCAGCCGTGACTCAAAGCCAGGATGATTTCGCGCCAGCAGGGCAGGCACTGCCTTTGGCAGCGCAAGGCATGTGCATGCCGGATGGAAATGGGAATGGTGCCCGCCAAGCAGCAGGCTGGCTCGGCAAACTGCCGTCAAAATGCAGGCTGTACCAGTCATCCGCATGGCATGGGCGGCGCGCCTGAAGTGCGCAAGCCTTCGGCATCTAAAGCCAGCACCTTGCTTGGCCTGCGGATCTGGTCCATGCCGCCCGGCGCCTGAACCTGATGGCTCGGCACCGGGAAATCAAAGCAATTACATCTAGGAGACCGCCATGTCGATGCAATCCCTTCCCATCCCTGAATCGTGCCATGTCGTGATCACAGGCGGCGCCGGCTTCCTGGGGGTGCGTCTTGCGCGCACTCTGCTGGCCCTTGGGCCGCTCTCGCTTGCGGGCGCGGCGCCCGCACCGATTTCCCGCCTGACCCTGGTGGACCGCGCGGCGCCGCCCGCCGACCTGCTGGCCGACCCGCGCATCGCCGTGCTGACGGGCGACCTGAATGCCATTCTTGAGGATAAAGAGGCCGTAGCGCAGGTGCTTACTGCGCAGACTGCTATTGTTTTTCATCTGGCAGCGGCGGTCAGCGGCGAATGCGAGGCGGATTTCGACCTGGGCATGCGCAGCAATCTCGGCGCGACACTGGCCTTGCTGCAGGCTTGCCGTGGCTTGGGCACAAAGCCCGTCGTGGTGTTTGCCAGTTCGCTGGCGGTGTTCGGCGACGCCCCCGGCCTGCCGCTGCCGCCGGCCATCGAGGACAACACCCTGCCCACCCCGCAGAGCAGCTATGGCATCCAGAAATTCATCGGCGAGCAACTGGTGGCCGACTTCACCCGCAAGGGCTTTATCCGGGGCCGCAATGTGCGTTTGATGACGGTCAGCGTGCGCCCCGGCAGTCCCAATGGCGCGGCATCGGGCTTTTTGAGCGGCATGATCCGCGAGCCACTGGCGGGCATCAAGGCGGTGTGCCCGGTCGCGCCCGAGACGCCGGTGGCGCTGTCGTCGCCCGCCCGCACCGTTGAAGGGCTGATTCGCGCAGCCGAGGCGAGCGACCTGGAGTGGGGCCCGCGCACCGGCCTGAACCTGCCCGCGCTCACGACCACGCCCGGCCAGATGGCCGCCGCGCTTGAGCGCGTGGCCGGCACGGCAGCCACCGAACTCATCGACTGGACACCCGACGCGGCGGTCGCCGCCATCCTCAAGACCTGGCCTGCCTGCATCCATTCGGCCAGGGCCAGCGCCCTGGGGCTGCTGCCCGATGAAAGCTTCGACGACATCATCCGGGAGTACATCAGGGAAACTCCCCATGCCGTCAAGTTGCCGCTCGGACAACAATGACAGCGCTAAAAGTTGTATGACAAATTTCACCCCGATTGGCTGATCTCGCCATTGCCAGTCCCACCTTCAAAAACCGAGGAGACATGAATGAAATTGAGCAAACTGGTGATCGGCCTTTCTCTGGCAACAGGTTTTGCAGTGCCCGCAATGGCCCAGACCATCGTGAAAATTGGCTACGCCACCAATGCGGCCTCCCACTATGGCGTGGGCTCCACCGTCTTCTGCGATGAGGTCGAGAAGGGCACGCAGGCCCGCTACAAATGTCAGCAATTTCCTTCCAGCGCCTTGGGCGGCGAACGTGAAATGATCGAGGCTGTCCAACTCGGCACGCTCGATGTGGTGAACACCTCCACCGGCCCGGTCGGCAATTTCGTGCCCGAGGTCAAGATCGTGGACATCCCGTTCCTGTTCCGCGACTACGACCATGCGCGGCTTGTGATGGACGGCCCGATAGGCCAGGACATCCTGACCAAGTTTCCCACCAAAGGGCTGGTTGCCCTGGCCTGGACGGAAAACGGCTTTCGCCACATGACCAACAGCAAGCGCCCCATCGTCAAGCCGACCGACGCCGCCGGGCTGAAGATGCGCACCATGGAAAACAAGGTACACATGGACGGGTATCGCACTTTCGGCATCCTGCCAACGCCCATGGCCTTTCCCGAGGTGTTCGGCGCGCTGCAGCAGGGCACGGTCGATGGGCAGGAAAACCCGATCCCGGTGATCCTGGCCTCCAAGTTCTCGCAGGTTCAGAAACACCTGTCACTGACGGGCCATGTGTACTCGCCGGCGCTGCTCATCACCTCGCCGCGCCTCATTGGCAAGCTCAGCGAACCCGACAAGAAGGTGTTTTACGAAGCCGCCAAGAAAGCCGCCGTGGCCCAGCGTAAAAAAGTCAACGAAGATGAAGCCAATGGCATTGCCCAGCTTGAAAAAGAAGGCATGACCGTGGTCAGCAAGGTCGATGGGCAGGGCTTTCGCGATGCGCTCAAGCCGGCCTATGCCGGTTATGCCAAGGAGTTCGGCGCAGACAACATCCGCAAGATACAGGAAGCCAAGTAATTCCT
>JAQGNK010000068.1 GCA_028291905.1 Polaromonas sp. | reverse complement strand
TCAGTGCCACGGAATCGTAGCCCTGCATCAGCGGATACAGGAACTCGTGGACGCTGATCGAAGTCCCAGCCTTGAAGCGATCGTGGAAATCGTTGCGCTCCATCATGCGCGCCACCGTGTACTTGGCGGCCAGCTGGATCATTCCGCGGGCTCCCAGCGGGTCGCTCCACTCCGAGTTGTAGCGAAGTTCGGTCCTGGCGGGATCCAGTATCTTGTCGGCCTGGGCGCGGTAGGTTTCGGCGTTCAGCTTGATCTGCTCGGGCGTGAGCGGCGGGCGGGTGCTGTTGCGGCCCGACGGGTCGCCGATCAGGCTGGTGAAGTCGCCGATCAGGAAGATCACCGTGTGGCCCAGGTCCTGCAGCTGGCGCATCTTGTTGAGCACCACCGTGTGGCCCAGATGGATGTCGGGCGCCGTCGGGTCCAGCCCCAGCTTGATGCGCAGCGGCACGCCGTTGGCTTCGCTGCGGGCCAGTTTTTTGATCCATTCGTCCTGCGGAATCAGCTCGTCGCAGCCTCGCAGGGAGACGGCCAGGGCCGCCTTGACACCATCGGACAGGGTGGAGTTTGTAACAAGCGCTTGATTCATAAAGGGTTTTTCAGGGAGCCAGCCAATGTCTGACAGATATAATTCCGACTTTCCTACGTCAGCCCGCCATTCTAGAGGCGCCACTAAGAGTGACGAAGGAGCCCAAGCTTTTGAGTCCGACGACCCCTGCCCCCTAAAAAACAGATGGAGCGGTCATCGATTTCCTTTCAATCGCAGTCCGGCACGCTTTGGCGGCCCGATGCACTTTAGTTGGGATTTACGCTTTGCGCCTGCCCGTTGCCTCCCAGAGCCTGCTCACCCTGTCCCGCGTCCTGTCCGCCATTGCCGGCAGCCTTCGCCACCATCCCAAACGCGTTGCCACCGGCCTGGCCGTCCTGCTGCTCGGCACCGGCGTGACCGCCTTCGGCGTGGCGCCGCTCGCACCCGACGCGGCTGACCTGCCGGTGCGCCAGGTGCTCGAAGCCGTGCAGCCTTTCTCGCCGCAGTCCGCCAAGGCCCAGACCGATGCGCTGGCCGACTTCAATTTCAAGCTGTTCCGCACTGAAAGCACCCGCAGCAGCGACACCACCAGCGCCCTGCTCAGGCGGCTGAACATCGACGATGCGGCGGCGGAGGCTTTCCTGCGCTCGGACCGCCTCACCTACCGGATGCTCGACGGCAGCCCCGGCAGAAGCGTTACGGCCGAAGCCAGCGAAAGCCAGCAGCTGCTCAAGCTCAGCATGCGCCTGCCGGGTGATGACGAGCAGAACTTCCAGCGGCTGGTGGTTGAACGCAGCAACACCGCCAGCGGCCCGCGCTTTACCGCCCGCATCGAGACAGCGCCCTACACCCGTTCCGCCCAGCTGGCCAGCGCCACCGTGCAGACCACGATGTTCGCTGCAATTGACGACGCCGGCATCCCCGACGGCGTGGGCGTTCAGATTGCCGAGATTTTCTCCGGCGACATCGACTTTCGCCGTGCGCTGCGCAAGGGCGACCGCTTCAACGTGGTTTATGAAACCCTCGAAGCCGATGGCGAGGTGGTGCGGGCCGGCCGCGTGCTGTCGGCCGAATTCGTCAACGAAGGCAAGGCCTACCAGGCGATGTGGTTTCAGCCGCCGGGCAAGGATGCCGCAGGCGTTGCGTTCAAGGGCGGCTACTACGGGCTGGACGGCCGCAGCCGCAACCGCGCCTTCCTGAGTTCGCCGGTCGAGTTTTCGCGCATCACCAGCGGCTTTTCGATGCGCTTTCATCCGGTGCTGCAAACCTGGCGCGCCCACAACGGCACTGACTTCGCCGCCGCCACCGGCACGCCCGCCCGGACGATCGGCGACGGCGAGGTGGAATTTGCCGGCGTGCAGAACGGTTACGGCAATGTGGTCTTCATCAAGCATGCCAACAACCACGAAACCGTCTATGCCCACCTGAGCCAGATCAATGTGCGCCAGGGCCAGAAAGTCAGCCAGGGCCAGACCATCGGCCTGGTCGGCGCCACTGGCTGGGCCACCGGTCCGCACCTGCATTTCGAGGTCCGCGTCAACGGCATGCAGCAAGACCCGATGACCATCGCCAAGAACAGCGACGTCATTCCGGTTCCGGCCGCTGCCATGCCGCAGTTCAGGCAGCTGGCCGACGGCTTCAGGAACCAGCTGCAGGCCGCAGCCACCATCGACCAGACCCGCGCCGAGTAAGGCCACCCAGGCCAGGCTCATCGGGCAAGCGCGGCAGCGCTGCGGCAAAATAGCCGCATGCACGACCACGACTACACCATCGGCCTGATGTCAGGCACCTCCCTCGACGGCGCCGACGGCGTGCTGGTCGACTTTTCCGCCGGCAAGCCGCAGGTCGTCGCCAGCGCCAGCGAGCCCTTCGCCAGCGGCTTCCGGGCCGAACTGCTGGCGCTCAACACCCCTTCGCACAATGAACTCCATCGCGCCGCGCTGGCCGGCAACCAGCTGGCGGCGGTGTACGCGCGGGTGGTTGCCGCCCTGGTGGATAAAGCTGCCGCGCAAGGCATCGAAGCAAGCCAGGTCAAGGCCATCGGCGCCCATGGCCAGACGGTGCGGCACCAGCCCCAACGACTGTCCGGCGAGCCCGGCGGCACGGGCTACACGCTGCAGCTCAACAACCCTGCGCTGCTGGCCGAACTCACCGGCATCGACGTGGTGGCCGACTTTCGCAGCCGCGACGTAGCGGCGGGCGGCCAGGGCGCGCCGCTGGTGCCGGCCTTCCACCAAGGCGTTTTTAGCCGCGCCGATGCGGGCGTCGCGGTGCTGAACATCGGCGGCATCGCCAATCTGAGCGTGCTGCCGCCCGCCGGCGCAGCCTTCCCCGTGCTGGGCTTTGACTGCGGGCCGGGCAATGCGCTGATGGATGCGTGGTGCCTGCGGCACACCGGCCAGCCGTTCGACGCGGGCGGCGCCTGGGCAGCCAGCGGCCGGCTGATTCCAGCGCTGCTGGCCAGCCTGCTCAACGAGCCCTACTTCTCGCTGCCGATCCCCAAGAGCACCGGGCGCGACCTTTTCAGCCTGGACTGGCTGGCGCAAAAGCTGCAGCCCTTTGCCGACGAACGACCGGAGGATATTCAAAATACATTGACCGAATTGACCGCCAGCACATGCGCTGCCTGCGCAGGCAGCTATGCAAAAGAGAGCAAGGAGCTGATCGTCTGCGGCGGCGGCGCCTTCAACCTTTACCTGCTGGAACGGCTGCAGGCGGCACTGCCGCAGCTGCGCGTCAGCACCTCGGACCAGCATGGCTTGCCGCCGCTGCAGGTCGAGGCAGCGGCCTTTGCCTGGCTGGCGCGCCAGATGCTCAGGCGCCAGCCGGGCAACCTGCCGGGCGTGACCGGCGCGGCCGGCCTGCGGGTGCTGGGCGCGCTGTATCCAGCCTGACAAGGTTCGATGCACTGCGCTTCAGCCGTGGCCGGACATGATTGCCACAGCAGGATGCACAGCGAGGCCTGTTGAGCAGGGGTGGAAACAAAAGAGGTCATCGCCATGGTGGCCAAGCACCGGTTAAAAAGATGCGGCAATGAAAAAGCCGCCCTGAAGGCGGCTTTGAGACAAAGGCAGCGCTATCAGCAGCCAGCCTGATGCTCAGACCGAGAAGCTGGAACCGCAGCCGCAGGAAGTCGTCGCGTTCGGATTCTTGATCACGAACTGGGCACCTTCCAGATCGTCCTTGTAATCGATTTCAGCGCCGACCAAGTACTGGTAGCTCATCGCGTCAATCAGCAAGGACACGCCATTTTTCGTCATGGTAGTGTCGTCTTCATTGGTGATTTCATCGAAGGTGAAACCGTACTGGAAGCCCGAGCAGCCGCCGCCCTGCACGAACACACGCAGCTTCAGGTCAGGATTGCCTTCCTCGGCAATCAGCTCGGCCACCTTGGAGGCCGCGCTGTCGGTAAACACAAAGGGCGCAGGCATTTCAGTCTGGATATTTTCAGCAACAGCACTCATGGGGAACTCCGTTATTCAGTAGGCAATCGGGAAATAGTACAGCAAATCGATCAACCATAGGGCGGGCGGGCCTTAGGGCCGGCTTGATGCAGCCATGAATGGATTCTGTGTCGCAGGTGACGCCGCAAGGCTGGCTTTCAAGCACCGGAACCAAATGATGCAAATGACTCCTGGCCATGAAAAAAGCCGCCAAGCAGTGCATGGCGGCTTTTTCGGCAGGAAAGAAGCGGAATTAACGCTTGCTGAACTGCTTGCGGCGGCGCGCCGAGCGGAAACCGACCTTTTTACGTTCGACTTCACGGGCATCGCGGGTCACGAAACCGGCTTGGCTCAACGCTGGCTTGAGCGTTGCGTCATAGTCGATCAGGGCGCGGGTGATGCCGTGGCGCACTGCGCCGGCCTGGCCGGACTCGCCGCCGCCGTGGACGTTGATCATGATGTCAAACGTCTCGA
>JAQGNK010000063.1 GCA_028291905.1 Polaromonas sp. | reverse complement strand
ACACCGACGTGCGGCTGTTCGGCGCGGCCGGCGTGCCGGCGGCCATCTACGGCGCCGGCCCGCGCACGGTGTTCGAGAGCAACGCCAAGCGCGCCGACGAGCACCTGGTGCTGGAAGACCTGCGCCGCGCCACGAAAGTCGTCGCCCGCACCCTGCTCGAACTGATGGGTTGAGCGTCGGCAGCGCTGCGAGCCAGCGCCGCCGGCAGCAGGTTTGCTTCTGAATTGATAGCTTGTAGCGCAGGCACTTCCTGCGCTACAGGCCTTTTTTATCCACAAACCTGCGGCAAACCCGCTGCTTCAGCATTTTTCGCTGCCCCACGCCGGGTATTGGCACACAGACGCCACACCGAAGCCGATGGCTCAGGCCCGGCGCGTCAGACCAGCCAGGCCACCGCCGCCGAAAAGCTGAAGAACGCCAGCACGGTGGACAGCAGGATGATGCGGGCGATGCGCCCGTTGTCGGCGCCGAAGCGTTCCGCCAGCAGGGCGACATTGCTAGCGCTCGGCAGGGCGGCGACCAGCACCGCCACCGTCAGCGCCGGGCGCGCCAGCGGCAGCCCGAGCGCGATGGCGCCCAGGCCGACGCCGCCCACCAGCAGCGGATGAACGATCAGCTTTATAAGCGCCACAGGCCCGTAGCGCATGAAGGGCATGCGCTGCGTGCTATTTATTTGAGAGCGCGCCAGCACCGCGCCAATGGTGAACAGCGCCACCGGCGCGGCCGCGTCGGCCAGCAGGCTGACCGTGCCCATGACGGGTTTGGGCAGTGCAAAGCCCATGGCGGAGGCCAGCGCGCCCAGGGCAATCGACCACGGCAGCGGATTGCCCAGCACGCCCTTGAGCGCCAGCCGCGCCGCCCGCCCGGCGCCATGCTGGTCCGCGCCGTCGAGCCGCGACAGCGCGATGCACAGCGACGAGGTGACCAGCATGTCGATGACGATGGTGGCTATCGCCGGCCCGGCCGCCTGCGCGCCGAGCAGCGCCACCAAGAGCGGCACGCCCATGAAGCCGGTGTTGGGAAAGGCGGCCACCAGCGCGCCGAAGGCCGCATCGTTCCAGCCCACGCCCTGCCCCGCGCCGCCGCTGCGGCGCAGCGTCACCGCCACCGTCAGGGCCACGACCCCCAAGGCGCACAGCAGATAGACCGCCATCAGGCTGGCGTCGAACAGCTGCGCCACCGGCGTGCCGGCGCCAAAGCGGTAGAGCATGCAGGGCAGCGCGAAATACAGCACGAAGCTGTTGAGCCCCGGAATCGCCAGCAGCGGCAGCAGGCCCCGGCGCGTGGCCAGGTAGCCGCACAGCACCAGGGCGAAAAACGGGAAGGTGACGGAAAGAATGCTCAGCACGGCGCTGATTGTCGCCGGGCGACTCTCGCATGCGAGGGCGGCGGCGGGCTCGGACCGGATTCAGAGCGGCTCCCACCCCAGCCTTACCCCAGCCGAGGAAGGAGAAACACCGGAGCAGCGGGAAACTCGCGTGAGTTTGTTAAAAGGTGCCTTATGCGCAGGCAGTACCTGCGCAAACAGCTATTAATTCAGTAGCACTGATGCAGCCGGGCTGCGGCGATTGCCTGTCAGGATGATTCCGCTCAGCCGGCCGGCAAGGCCCGGTCCAGGTGCACATAGCCGCCGTCGGGATGAATCCACTGACCGGTGGTGTGCGAGGCGCGGTCGGACAGCAGGAAGACCACCGTGTCGGCAATCTCGCGGTCGGTCGTCATGCGCTGGCCCAGCGGAATCCGGGCGGTGATGTCGGCCAGCGCCGCCGCCGGGTCGGCAAAGGTCTTGAGCCAGGTGGCATACAGCGGCGTCATGACCTCGGCCGGCAGCACCGCATTGACCCGCACGCCATGCGGCGCCAGGGCGGCGGCCCATTCGCGCGTCAGCCCCAGCTGGGCGGCCTTGGCCGCAACGTAGCCGCTGGTGTTGCCCTGGCCGGTGAGCGCGGTCTTGGAGGAGATATTGACGATGGCGCCGCGCCTGGCCTTAAGCTGCTCCAGGCACAGGTGCGCCATGACGTAGTAATGCGTCAGGTTGGACTCCAGCGAGCGCACGAAGGCCTCGCGGCCGGCCTCCAGGCCGACGCTGTCGTTGACGCCGGCGTTGTTGACCAGCCCGTCGATGCCGCCGAACTCGGCCAGGGTGCCCTGCACCGCGTCCCGGCAGGCCGCCTCGCTTTCAAGGTTGAGCTGGAAAAACCCGTGGCGGGCTTTCATCTCCTGCAGGGCCGCAGTGAATTCGGGCAGCAGGGGGCTGCGGCCGAAGATCACCGGGACGGCGCCCTCCCGCGCCAGCTGCAGGCTGATGGCACCGCCAATGCCGGCGCCCCCGCCGGTGACGATGACAATTTTTTGTTGAAGGTGCAAATCCATTAGTGGCTCCTGTATCGGATGGTGGTCAAGGATTGTTGTCTTGAGGTGAGGGTGTGTCCAGGGCGTAGCAGCGTTCGGCATTGCCGCCCCACAGCGCCGCCTGCTCGTCGGCGGACAGGCGCCCGGCCCATCCCTCGATCAGCCTGCAGACCCCGGCGTAGCCTTGCGCCAGCAGGCACACCGGCCAGTCCGAGCCGAACATCAGGCGCTGGGCGCCGAACAGTTCCAGCGCGGCGTCCAGGTAGGGATAAAAATCCTGCGGGCCGCAGCCCTCCAGTCGGCCCTCTGCCCAGGCGGCCTCGGTCACCAGGCCGGACAACTTGCACATCACATGCGGCAGCGCCGCCAGCGGCTGCAGGCCATCGCGCCAGCTGGCAAAGGCGGCGGCGCTGCGGCCCCGGATGTCGGGCTTGCCCAGGTGGTCGAGCACCAGCGTGTGCCGGTCCAGCCGGGCGCAGAACTCGGCCACGCCGGCGAACTGCCGCGAATTGACCAGCACTTCATAGACCAACCCGCGCGCCTGCACGGCCGCCACATTGCGCCTGAAGGCGGGGCGGCCCAGCATCTGCGGCACATCGGCCTCGTCCTGCAGGATGTGGCGGATGCCCTTGAGCTTGCTTTGCCCCTGCCAACGGTCCAGGCGCGGCGCCACGTCGCCGGTGCGCAGCTCGGCCCAGCCGACGACCGCCGCGATCCAGTCATGGCGGTCTGACAGGTCGAGCAGGAAATCGGTTTCGTCTTCGGTGCAGCGCGCCTGCACCGCAATGCACCGGCCGACCCCATTGGCGGCCAGCAGGGGCTGCAGGTCGGGCGGCAGCCAGTCGCGCTGCAAGGCCTGCATGCGGCCATCGATCCACGGAAACTCGGCGGCGCGGTAGCGCCAGAAATGCTGGTGGCTGTCGATACGGCCGGGCTGCGTGGGGCCGGGAAGCAGCATGCCACAGGGGTCTTGGGAAGGTTTCAGCACCATAATTTTTTCATCCACGGATCAGGGGAGCCGGCCCACCGCCATCTGCTATTGAAAAAGTAGCCCACTGCGCAGGCATTATCTGCGCCTGAGCCGCTTTTCATTTCAATTCAGGCCGCCGTACAGCTTAGCGCGGCACCAGGTCCGGCAACGACTGAAGCCGCGCCAGGCAGCCATCGCGCCTGCGGGAAGCCGGCCAAAAAAGGCCAGCCGCTATGATTTGCCGCTCACCGGCAGCCCTCGACGGGGCTCGCCCCGCGCATTATTCATCCTGGAATCGATTCATTTTCATGACCCACGGCCTGAACCTCGCCCAACAAGAAGCCGTCAACTACCTGCACGGCCCCTGCCTGGTGCTGGCCGGCGCCGGCTCGGGCAAGACGCGGGTCATCACCCACAAGATCGCCCGGCTGATCCAGATGGGCATGGGCCCCCAGCAAATCGCGGCCATCACCTTCACCAACAAGGCCGCCGCCGAGATGCGCGAGCGCGCCAAGAGCCTGATCGGCCCGCCGGCCAAGGGCGTG
Source organism: Polaromonas sp. (assembly GCA_028291905.1). Taxonomy (GTDB): domain Bacteria; phylum Pseudomonadota; class Gammaproteobacteria; order Burkholderiales; family Burkholderiaceae_C; genus Polaromonas. The sequence continues at coordinate 1,039 of JAQGNK010000063.1, read as the reverse complement.
CTGATCTGCACCTTTCATGCGCTGGGCGTGCGCATGCTGCGCCAGGACGGCGCGGTGCTGGGGCTCAAGCCGCAGTTCTCCATCCTCGACAGCGACGACGTGACCAGCATCCTGAAAGACGCCGGCGGCAGCACCGACGTAGCCACGGCGCGCCAGTGGCAGTGGGCCATCAGCGCCTGGAAAAGCCAGGGCCTGGACGCGGCCCAGGCTGCGGCCCTGGCCAGCAGCGACGAGGAGCGCCTGACCGCCGTGGTAATGGGCCGCTACGAGGAGCGGCTGGCGGCCTACCAGAGCGTCGATTTCGACGACCTGATCGGCCTGCCGCTCAAGCTGCTCAGGGAGCACGAAGCGGTGCGCGGCAAGTGGCAGGCCGCGCTCGGCCATGTGCTGGTCGATGAATACCAGGACACCAACGCGACCCAGTACGAGGTGCTGAAAATGCTGGTGGGCGAGCGCGGCCGCTTCACGGCGGTGGGCGACGATGACCAGTCGATCTACGGCTGGCGCGGCGCGACGCTGGACAACCTGAAGAAACTGCCGCAGGACTTCCCGACGCTGAAAGTTGTCAAGCTGGAGCAGAACTACCGCTCGACCAGCGCGATTTTGCGGGCCGCCAACAACGTCATCGGCCCCAATCCCAAGCTGTTCCCGAAAACACTGTTCAGCGAATTGGGCGAAGGCGAGCCGGTGCGGGTGGTCGATTGCGACAGCGAAGAGCATGAGGCCGAACGCGTCGTCGCCCGCATCCAGAGCCTGCGCGCCGAAGGCAGCCTGCTGGCCGAGGGACAGCAGCACCGGGAATTCAAGGACTTTTGCGTGCTGTACCGGGCCAACCACATGGCCAAGCCGTTCGAGAAAGCCTTTCGCAAGGCCAACATTCCGTACAAGGTGTCGGGCGGGCAAAGCTTTTTTGACCGCGCCGAGATCAAGGACCTGTGCAGCTGGATGGTGCTGCTGGTCAACAACGACAACAACCAGGCCTTCATCCGCGCGGTCAACACGCCCAAGCGCGGCATCGGCCACACCACGCTGGCCGCGC
>JAQGNK010000056.1 GCA_028291905.1 Polaromonas sp. | reverse complement strand
GCAAGGGGCCGTTCCGCTGGGTGGCGCTGTCGGGCGACCCGGAGGATATCTACAAGACCGATGCCAAGCTCAAGGAACTGTTCCCCCAAAACCAGGCGATGCACCGCTGGCTCGACATGGCCCGCGAACGCATCGCCTTCCAGGGCCTGCCGGCGCGCATCTGCTGGCTCGGCCTGGGCGAGCGCGACAAGGCCGGCCTGGCCTTCAACGAGATGGTCAGGAGCGGCGAGCTGAAGGCGCCCGTCGTCATCGGCCGCGACCACCTGGACACCGGCTCGGTCGCCAGCCCGAACCGCGAAACCGAGGCCATGAAGGACGGCACCGATGCGGTGTCGGACTGGCCGCTGCTGAACGCCCTGCTCAACACCGCCGGCGGCGCCACCTGGGTCAGCCTGCACCATGGCGGCGGCGTCGGCATGGGCTACTCGCAGCATTCAGGCATGGTCATCGTCGCCGATGGCACCGACGCCGCCGCCCAGCGGCTGGCGCGGGTGCTGGTCAACGACAGCGGCTCGGGCGTGATGCGCCATGCCGATGCGGGCTACGAGATTGCGATTGCAACAGCGAAAAAAGAGGGCTTGAAGCTGCCGATGGTGCGCTGACGGACAGACGCTTTTTATTTCAACGCCTTCAACTCCTGCAAAAGCACATGAGCCTGCACCCATTCCATCGCGACGCCCTGCCAGCCACGCCCTGGAAGAACGGCGGCGGCGCGACCCGCGAGATCGCCTGCTGGCCGCCCGGCGCTGGCCTGGGCGACTTCAGCTGGCGCGTCAGCATTGCCACGATTGCGGCGTCCGGGCCCTTCTCGGCCTTTCCCGGTGTGGACCGGCAGATCATGCTGCTGGACGGTGACGGCGTGCGGCTGCGGTCGGGCGACAGCCGCATCGACCACCTGCTGGACACGCCGCATGCGCCGTTCGCCTTCAGCGGCGACGCGGCCATCGACTGCGCCTTGCTGGGCGGGCCGTCGAGCGATTTCAATGTGATGGCGCGGCGCGGGCACTGGCATGCCGGCGTGCAGGTGCTGGGCGGCGCCGGTTTGATCGAATTGGCGCCGCATGGCGTGCTGCTGGCCTTGCGCGGCAGCTGGCGGCTGCGTTCGCCGGATCAAGAAGCATCTGCGCTGGCCTGCGATGCGGTCGAGGGCCTGTGCTGGACCGATGCCGAAACCGCCTGGCAGGTCGAGCCGCAAGCGCCAGGCGCGGCCCTGGCCGTTGTCCGCTTCATACCAGGATGAATTTCTAATGAAACAGGCCTGCAGCGCATTCACAGCCTGCGCAAGCAGCTATTAACTTCATAGCAAACTGTATGTTGAGGAAAAACCCATGATGCCTGCTGCCCAAGCGCTTCCTTCCGCCGATGGCCTCTGGACCGGCCTGCGGCTGGCGCCCGGCGCCGCCCCTGGTCTGGCGCTCGCGCCGGATGCGGAGGCGGCCATCGTGGTACGCCAGGGTTTGGTCCAGTGGATCGGCAAGGCCGCTGAAATCCCTGCGGAGCATGCCGCCCTGCCCCGCCACGACGGCGGTCGCGCGCTGGTCACGCCGGGCCTGATCGATTGCCACACGCACCTTGTCTATGGCGGCCAGCGCGCCAACGAATTCGCGATGCGGCTGGCCGGCGTGAGTTACGAAGACGTGGCGAAAGCGGGCGGCGGCATTGCATCGAGCGTGCGGGCTACGCGTGAAGCCAGCGAAGATGCACTCTTTTCCAGCGCCAGTGCCCGGCTGGAACACCTGCTGGCCGAAGGCGTCTGCGCCATCGAGATCAAGTCCGGCTACGGCCTGGCGCTTGAACACGAGCGCAAGCAGCTGCGCGTGGCCCGGCGCCTGGGCGAGGCCTATGGCGTGACAGTGCGCACCACCTTTCTCGGCGCCCATGCGCTGCCGCCCGAGTACGCCGGCCGCAGCGGCGACTACATCGATATGGTGTGCAACAACATGCTGCCGGCGCTGGCGGCCGAGGGGCTGATCGATGCGGTCGATGTGTTCTGCGAGCGAATCGCCTTTTCGCTGGAGGAAACCGAGCGCGTCTTCAAGGCCGCGCAGGCGCTCGGGCTGCCGGTGAAGCTGCATGCCGAGCAGCTGTCGGATATGGGCGGAGCGGCGCTGGCGGCCCGCTACGGCGCGCTGTCGTGCGACCACATCGAGCACCTGTCGTCGGCTGGCATCGCGGCCATGCGGGCGGCCGGCACGGTGGCGGTGCTGCTGCCCGGCGCGTATTACACCCTGCGCGACACGCAGCTGCCGCCGATTGCCGGTCTGCGCGCGGCAGGGGTGCCGATGGCGGTATCGACCGACCACAACCCCGGCACCTCGCCTGCCTTGAGCCTGCTTCTGATGCTGAACATGGCCTGCACGCTGTTTCGCCTGACCGTGCCCGAGGCGCTGGCCGGGGTGACGGTGCATGCGGCGCGGGCGCTGGGTTTGCAGGCGACGCACGGGGTGATCGGGGTCGGGTTGCCGGCTAATTTTGTGCTGTGGAATGTGGGGGAGGCAGCGGAGCTGGCCTACTGGTTTGGGGCGCGGCCTTTGCGGGCGGTGGTGCGGCAGGGGCGGATGGGGTAATGCTCTTTTTGATGACTTGTGTGGTTTTGGGGCTTTGTTTTCTCTGGTTTGGCCTGCTGGTCGGGGGTAGCCCGGCGGCAACTCACTTGTCTTTTGCTTCGCCAAAAGAAAGTAAGCAAAGAAAAGGCGACCCGGCTGCCTGGGTCCCTGCGCTTCGCTTCGGGCAACCTGCGCTGCCCCGAAAAAACGGGGGTCGGCGCAAACTCGCTTCGCTCAAACAGCGCGCCGCCCTGATCCCGTTTTTTCGGGCCATCACAGGCCCAGGCAGAACGGGACTGCAGGGAATGAAATCCGAACAGCCAAACAGCCCTAGATAACCACGTTCAGCGCCCAAAGACGAGAAAGTGAAAGCACTATGAATTTAATAGCGGCTTGCGCAAGCAACACTTGCGCTGGAGGCCCATTTGATGCGAAAACGCCGCAATGCGCGGCGGCTCCCGCTTTTCTCCTTCCCCCGCTGGGGGAAGGCCGGGATGGGGGCCTCCTCGAATCCGAACCCGCCTGTCCCGTTCTGACTGGGCCTGCGATGACCCAGGAAAGCGGGATCAGGGCGAGCGATTGTCTGAGCGAAGCGAGTTCGAGCTCGACCCCCGCTTTTCTGGGGCAGCGCAGGTTGCCCGTAGCGAAGCGAAGGGACCCAGGCAGCCGGGTCGCCTTTCTTTTGCTTACTTTTCTTTGGGCGATAGCCAAAGAAAAGTGAGTTGCCGCCGGGCAACCCCCGGCCAGCCAGCCACAGCAGAAAAAACAGAACCCAATAACAAGCCAAGAAGCAAAGAACAATGCCAAAAACCCTGTTCGCCACCCAGGCCCTGCTCCCAACAGGCTGGGCCAACAACGTACTCCTCACCTGGAACGAAGCCGGCCAGCTAACCCACGTCCAGCCCAACGCGCCTGAGGCAACAGCATCAGCCTGGGCAGCAGGCCCGGTCATCCCCGGCATGCCCAACCTGCATTCCCACGCCTTCCAGCGCGCCCTCGCCGGCCTGACCGAGCACCGGGGCCAAAGCGTCGATGGCAAGCAAGACAGCTTCTGGAGTTGGCGCAGCCTGATGTACCGCTTCGCCGCCAGGCTCACGCCCGAGCAGCTCGAAGCCATCGCCCTGGGCCTGTACGTCGAGATGCTGGAGGCCGGCTACACATCGGTCTGCGAATTCCACTACCTGCACCACGACACCGGCGGCCAGCCCTACGCCGACGACGCAACCCTCGCCCTGGCGCTGCTCCGCGCGGCAAAGCAGGCCGGGATCGGCCTGACGCTGCTGCCAGTCCTGTACCAGGCCAGCGGCTTCGGCGGCCTGGCGCCCACCGAAGGCCAGCGCCGCTTCATCCGCTCGACTGACTCGATGCTGCGGCTGCTAGAGCGACTCAAGCCGCTGTGCGATGCGCAAGGGGCCCGGCTCGGCCTGGCGCCGCATTCGCTGCGCGCCGTGCCGCCCGACGCGCTGCGCGAAGCCCTCGCCGGGCTGGACGCCATCGACCCCACCGCGCCCATCCACATCCACATCGCCGAGCAGACCCAGGAAGTCGAGGCCTGCCTGGCCTGGAGCGGCCAGCGGCCGGTGGCCTGGCTGCTCGACCATGCCGATGTCAACCAGCGCTGGTGCCTGGTGCATGCCACCCACATGGACGCCGGTGAATACGCCAGGGCCGCAGCCAGCGGCGCCGTGGCCGGCCTGTGCCCGAGCACCGAAGCCAACCTGGGCGACGGCATTTTCGACCTGCCGGCCTGGCAGGCGGGGCAAGGCCGCTGGGGCATCGGCTCCGACAGCCACGTCTGCGTCAACGCCGCCGAAGAACTCATGCTGCTCGAATACAGCCAGCGCCTGGCCACGCGCCAGCGCAATGTCGCGGCCACCGCCGCCCAGCCGAACGTCGCCAGCGCCATGGCGCTGGCGGCGGTCCGGGGCGGCGCGCAGGCAGCCGGCCGCGACATCAGCGGACTGGCTGTCGGGCAGCAGGCCGACTTCGCGGTGCTCGATGCACGGCACCCGTCGCTGCAGGGGCTCGATGCGGCCGCCATGCTGTCTGCCCATGTGTTCGCCAGCCACCGCAGCTCGGCCATCGATGCGGTCTGGGTCGGCGGACAGCCGCGCGTGGCGGGCGGCCGCCACCTGCTCCACGCCAGCGCCAGCGCCGGCTTCATCGCCGCCCGGACCCAACTCCTCCAACCGTGAGCACCGCCATGACCTTTCACACCGCCGAGCCCGCCTTCCGCTTTCGCCAGGGTACCCAGCCGCTGCTGATCTCGATGCCTCATGTGGGAACTCATGTCCCGCCGGCGCTGGCGGCCCGTTTCACGCCCCAGGCGCGGGACGTGCCCGACACCGACTGGCACCTGGAGCGCCTGTACGGGTTTGCCGAGGCGCTCGGCGCGTCGGTGCTGGCGGCGACGCATTCGCGCTACGTAATCGATCTGAACCGCCCGCCCGACGACCAGAACCTCTACCCCGGCCAGGACACGACCGGCCTGTGTCCGGTCGATACCTTCGACAAGGCGCCGATCTATGCGGCCGGCGATCTGCCTGATGAAAAGGAAATCAGCGCTCGCCGCGATGCCATCTGGCTACCCTACCACCGGCAGCTTCAGGCGGAACTCGACCGGCTGAAGGCAGCCCACGGCACGGTGGTGCTGTGGGACGCCCATTCGATCCGCTCGGTGCTGCCGCGCTTTTTCGATGGCACCCTGCCCGACCTCAACTTCGGCACCGCCAATGGCGCCAGCTGCGATCCGGCGCTGGCGCAGGCACTGCTGCAGATTGGCGAGGCGGCCAACGGCTACCGGGCAGTGCTCAACGGCCGCTTCAAGGGCGGCCACATCACCCGCCAGTACGGCCGCCCGGCCGACGGCGTGCACGCGGTGCAGCTTGAAATGACGCAATGCAGCTACATGCGGGAAGCCATGCCCTTCGACTATCTGCCTGAAGGAGCGGCAGGCGTGCAGCCGCACCTGCGGGCGATGCTGCTGGCCGCCCTGGACTTTGCCAAATCCGGCAGATGACCTGCCAGCTCCGGCGACTCGCCTGCGGTAGCATGGCATCCACCAGACCCAGGGTTGCCCGGATTTTTGCGAACCGTTCAGGCAATGCTTCTGGTTTTCCTTGCCTGCAACGAGTCGCCGGAATCTTCATGCTGGAGTTGCCATGAACCACCAAGCCTGTTCCCGCCGGCGCCTGGGCCAGCTGCTGGGCAGCCTAGCGCTGCTGGCCCTTGCCGGCTGCGCCACCCGGCCCGCCCCTGCGCCGCGTTCTTTGAGGTCCGCCCAGGCCGGCGGCGACATCGCCCTGTTTGCGCTGTCCTTGCTGGACAAGCCCTATGTCTCGGGAGGGCGCGGCCCGGCCACCGGATTCGACTGCTCCGGGTTGGTGACGCATGTGTACCTGCAGGCCGCGGGCATCAGGCTGCAGGGAAGCGCGGCCTCGATGGCCAAGGCGGCGCGCCCGGTCGGCACGGCAGACCTGCAGGCCGGCGACCTGCTGTTCTTCAACACCCTGGGTTACGCCTTTTCCCATGTCGGGATTCATGTGGGCGACGGGCTCTTCGTGCATGCCAGCAATCCGCGCACTGGCGTCAGGACGGACAGGCTCGACAGCAAGTACTACGCGGCCCGTTTTGAAGGCGCCAGGACGGTGCTGGGTTAGCAGTCAGCAGACCGCTAGAGCCAACTCACTCCGGCTGGAAAACGCCGCGCAGCTTTTTTGAGGCTTCGGATGGGATTCGGGGAGGCCCCATCCCCGGCCTTCCCCCAGCGGGAGAAGGAGAAACACGGCAAGCGGCAGTGGAAAACTTGCCCTTGCCCGATTGAGCATGAAAAGCTCCTCCAGCGCAGGCAACGCTTGCGCTGACAGCTATTTATTCAGTAGCAAACTGATGGCCGCGCCGCAGCTGCTGCAAGCCAGGGTGAAACCGCTGTAGCCCGGCAACGGCGCCTGCCGCTGACGGCTTGCAAGCCCTCAAAAACGGTGGATGATGCCGACGCCGATGGTCGAGGTCTCGTTGGTCGTCGTGCCGCTGGCGTTCTTGGCGCTGGTTTTTCTCCAGCCCGCGTACAGGCGCGAGCGCTTGGACAAATCATAGGTGCCCAGCAAGGCCAGGCCGGTGCCTTTGCTGCCGCTGGCGCCGTTCACATGCCCTTTGGAGCTGCCGTAGCCGGCGGCAACTGATGCGGCGCCGAACGGAATGCTCACGCCCAGCTGCCATTCGTTGTCTTTCGTGCTGTCGCGCCGGGCGGTGTTGACCGCGCCCACCACCTTCGCCGCGCCGAAGTCATACGAGCCGCCCAGCAGGTTGTATTTCAGGGCCGAGCCGCCGCCCTGCGGCGCCTGCTCCTGGAAACTGTAGCCGGCCACCAGCGGGCCCTGGGCGTACTTGATGTTCAGGCTGGTGTTGCGCGATGCCGACAGCGCCGGGGTTGTCGGTGTGGCAATCGCCTTGTCTTCTCCGAAACCCAGCGCAGCCTTGCCGCTGAAGCCGCTGAAATCCGGCGACTCGTAGCTGACGGCATTGTCAAAGCGCCCGACATAGTTGGGCAGGTTGCCCAGGCCCCAAACCGTGCCGGTGGTTGAAAAAGCTGTCGCGTCGTAGAGGTTGTTGATCACGCCCACGAAGGAATGGAACGGGGACACCTGGCGGCCCAGCCTCACATTGCCGAATCCGCCCGAAATGCCCACCCACGCCTGGCTGCTGAAGAGCTGCGGCGCAACCGAGGCCGGCACCGTGGTGACCTGCGTGGTCGCGCCGTTGGTGATGTCGAACAGGCTTTCGAGCTGAAAGCTCGCCTTCAGGCCGCCGCCCAGGTCTTCCGACCCGCGCAGGCCCCAGCGCGAATTGGCCATGCCGTCGCTGTCCACCACCGCTCTTTTCACCTTTGTGGCCCCAACGCCGGTCTGTTTCTGACCGAAATAGGCATCGGCAATGCCGTAAAGCGTGACGCTCGATTGCGCCATCGAGGCGCCGCAGGTGAACAGCGCAGCCAGGGTGATGAGGGTCTGTTTCATTTTGTCTCCAGGTTTTAGGTGCGCTTAATGTATCTTTTAATTTTGTATATTTTATAAAATGTTTAAATTTATTTGAATTTCGACACTAACTCACGCAGCGCTGGTTTCAGCGCCGCGTGAACTTGAAAATTCAGTTCAGACCGGCACGCCCGCTCGCGCCGTCAGCCAGGCCGGTGCGTCCTGCAAGGCCACCGGGCGCAGGAAGCGGTCGCTGGCGGTGAAGCCGACCGAGGTGAACAGCGGCTGGGTGGAAGCGGGCCACGGGCCGCCGTGGTGCTGGGCGTGGGTGACAGCCACGCCGGTCGGCATGCCCTTGAACAGCACCCGGCCGGATATCTTCTGGGCGACGCGAAACACCTGAAGGTCGCGTTCGCTGCCGGCCTCGGCGCCCAGCAGCGTGGTGGTGAGCGAGCCGCCGACGGCCGCCAGCGCGGCGCACAGCTCGTCCAGCGAAGTGGCGAGCACGCAGACGCAGGCGGCGCCGAACACCTCATGCCGCAAGGCTTCGTCGGCCAGGAAGGCAGCCGCGCTGGTCAGGCCGACAAAGCCGCCGTCCACGCCCTCGGCCGATGCAGCCGACGTCAGCGTCCGCACTTCGGAGTGCTGCTTGAGCGTCGACACGCCTTGCGCATAGCCTTGGTGAATGCGCTCGGACAGCATGCGGTGCAAGCCGGCCTGATCGACTTCAACCGCCAGCTGCCCGGCCAGCGCCCGCGCGCCAGGGCTGTCGAGCATCATCAGCAGGCCGGGGCTGGTGCAAAACTGGCCCGAGCCCTGGGTGATGGAGGCGGCCAGCGTCTTCGCCAGGCCGCCGGCGCCTTGCTCGATGGCTTCGGGCAGCACCACCACCGGATTGACCGAGCCCAGCTCGCCGTAAAAAGGAATCGGCTGGCTGCGCGACTGCGCCTGCCGGCCCAGCGCCTGGCCGCCCGCCAAGGAGCCGGTGAACGCCACCGCCTGAATGCCAGGGTGGGCCACCAGTTCAAGCCCGGCGGCGTAGGTGTCGATGTCGATGTGGCCGATCAGGCCTGCGGGCAATTCCAGGCTGCGCAGCACGCCCTGCGCCAGCTGGTGCACCCGGCGCGACAGGCTGATGTGCGCCGGGTGGCCCTTGACCACCACCGGGCAGCCGGCGGCCAGCGCCGATGCGGTGTCGCCGCCCAGCACTGAAAAGGCAAACGGGAAATTGCTCGCGGAAAACATCGCCACCGGTCCGACCGGCACCCGCACACGGGTCAGGCGCGGCCGGCCTGCCGGCGGCGGGCCGGCAACGGCGGCGTCGTCGATACGGTCGTAAAACCCGCCGTTCCGAGCCAGCGAGGCAAAGCCGCGCAGCTGAAAGCAGGTGCGGTCGAGTTCGTCGTTCAGCCGGGCGGTGCCCAGGTGGGTTTCATTGTCGGCCAGGGCGACCAGCGCGCCCCGGTCGTTTTCCAGCGCTGCGGCCAGGCCGTCCAGCAAGGCGGCGCGCCGCGCGCCGTCCGAGCCGGCCCAGGCGCCTGCGGCCTCGCAGGCTAGGGCAACGGCGGTATCGACATCAGGATGAAGCGTCATGAATTTTCCAGAAAGAGTGGTGGATGGGTTGGAAAGTGGCTGAAGACAGCCGCAGGCGGTTAGGAGATGGGCGCGCGGCGCGCGCCGCACACGTCAAGGGCGACACAATCAGGCGGTGCCGAGGTCACGGTGACACGCCATGTTATCAAACATTAAATATTTTATAAAATCCATTTTTTAGTTTAAAGTAGCCACATGCCTGCAATTAACACCCCCACCTACATGCGTTTGCGCGACCAGGTTCGCGTTGACATCGTCTCCGGTATCTGGCCCCTGGGCAGCCATGTGACGCTGGCGCAGCTGGCCGAGCACTACCAGGTCAGCGCCAACCCGGTGCGCGAGGCGCTGCTTCAGCTGCAGGGCGAAGGCGTCATCGCCATGCGCATGAACCGCGGCGCGGTGATTCCCCTGGTGGATGAGCGCTACATCGACAACCTGTACCGGCTGCGCGGCGCCATCCAGTCAATGCTGGTGCGCGACGCTGCGCGCATGGCGATTCCAGAGCAGGTCAACCGCATGATGGAACTGGCGTCGATTTATGAAAATGCGGCCCAGTCCAATGATTCGGCCGCCTGCGTCGAAGCCAATCGAAACCTTCACCGGCACATCGACGTGATTGCGGACAACCCGCTGGCGGTCGATCTGCTGCAGGGCCGCTCCACGCTGGTCGATGCCTACCGACGCTCGGTCGGCTATGGCGGCGGCCGGCTTGAAGTGGTGGTCGAGCAGCACCGCAAGATCGTTCGCGCCATTGCGGCGGGCGACGAGGAAAAGGCGGCGCAGGCCATGCTGGAGCACACCGATTCGTCGCGCCTGGACCTGCTCGCCACCTGCAAGGCGGTGAAAGCGGCGCGCGGCTGAGCCAAAAATTTCAGGCGCCTGACCGGGCGCCATTCTTATCGACATTAAAAAGCTGGAGACATTTGCATGAAGCCTTACTTCCACCCGCCAAGCCTGCCGCGCCGCAAATTGCTCGCCGCCTGCGCCGCCGCCGCCCTGCTGAACGCCCTGCCGCTTTCAGCGCAGGCGCAAGCCCCCTACCCGAACCGGCCGATCCGCTTCATCGTCGGCTTTGCGCCCGGCGGCTCGGCCGACGTGGTGGCGCGGGCGGTGGCCCAGGAACTGAGCAAGGACCTGGGCCAGTCTGTCGTGGTGGACAACAAGCCGGGGGCGAGCGCCCACATTGCCACCCAGGCCCTGCTCTCGGCGCCGGCCGACGGCTACACCATCTTGTTCGCCGGACTGACGCTTGCCACCAATCCGGCGCTGATGGCGTCGGTCGGCTACGACCCCGAAAAAGACATCACCATGGTGTCGCAGATGACGGCCATGCCCATCGTGGTCTTCGTGCCGGGCAAGTCAGAGATCAACAGCCTGCAGGATTTAATTGCCGCGTCGAAGAAAACCCCCGGCGGGCTGAACTTCGGCTCCGGCGGCACCGGCACCTCGTCCCACCTCGGCCCCGAGCTGTTCACCCGCACCGTGGGCATCAAGTACACCCATGTGCCCTACCGTGGCGGCGCGCCGGCGCTGCAAGGCCTGCTGGGCGGCGAAACCGACGCCATGTTCGACACGGCGGTCACGCCGCTGCACCGGGCCAATGTCGAGGCTGGCAAGATCAAGTTCATCGGCGTGATGCAGAAAGACCCGATCTCGACCTACCCGTCGATCAAGCCAGCCGGCCAGCAGGCGATTCCGCCGGCAGCCTTCATGCGCAGCTGGCAGGGCGTGGCGGTGCGCACCGGCACGCCGCCGGACATCGTCAAGAAGCTGCACACCAGCATCCAGGCCGCGCTGAAGAGCAAGGATGTCATCGACCGCTTGGTCGGCGCCGGCACCGAGGTGCAGGGCAGCGCCAACCCGGCTGAGTTCCAGAAGCTGTACCACGACGAGCTGGTGCGCTGGACAGCGCTCATCAAGGCGGCCGGCATCAAGGCCGAATAACCCCAGGCTTACATGGCGAAGGGCCAGCGGCGGGCGCCGCTGGCACCTTGGATTCCATTTCCAAACCATTCCGAGAGCAGGCGCAAAGCGGCGGACCACGTTGCAGCCTGACCAGGCCGAGGCAGCGACCTGTCGGAATGATTTGGAAATGGAATGAAACATCAAACGGAAACCTGTAGTGACTGACTATCTGTCCGACGACTTTCTATTGCGTTCCAAAACGGCGCGCTCGCTCTACCACGAGCATGCGGCCGCGCTGCCGGTGATCGACTTTCACAGCCATATTGATCCGCAGAGCGTGGCCGACGACCAGGTGTTCGGCGACCTGGCCGCGCTGTGGATCAGCAGCGACCCGTACAAGTGGCGCGCCATGCGCATGAACGGCATCGCCGAGCACGCCATCACCGGCGGCGCGCCCGGCCGCGAGAAGTTCGACGCCTGGGCGCAGACCGTGCCCTACACCGTCGGCAACCCGCTCTACCACTGGACATCGCTCGAACTCAAGCGCTATTTCGGCATCGATGCGCAGCTCTCGCCCGGCACCGCCGACGCCATCTGGGCCGAATGCAACCGCCAGCTGCCGGAGCCCCGGCTGTCGGCGCGGGGCCTGCTGAAGCAAGCCCATGTCGAGCTGCTCTGCACCTCCGACGATCTGCTGGACACGCTGGCGCCGCACCGCCGGATGCAGGCCGAGGGCGGCGGCCTGACGATGCTGCCGTCGCTGCGGGCCGACCGCATCGTCGCCGTGGACGCGCCGGGCTTCCAGGCATTTTGCGGCGGGCTGGCAAGCGCCACCGGCATCCGCATCGACGGACTGGACGCCTTCAAAGCCGCCATTTGCATCCGGCTGGACGTATTCCAGGCGGCAGGCTGCTGCGTGGCCGACATCGGGCTGGACCGGCCGATTTTTGAACCGGCAGACGACGGCGTCGCAGAAAGCAGTTTCGACCGGCTGATGGCGGGCGGCACGCTGGACGCGCTGGAGGTGCTTCAGCTCAAGACGGCGCTGCTGCTGCACCTGGGCGGCGAATACCAGCGCCGCGACTGGGTCATGCAGCTGCACATCGGCGCGCAGCGCACCACCAGCCAGCGCCTGCGGGGCAGCACCGGGGGCGCGGGCGGCTATGCCTGCATCGGCAGCTCGTCCGACGTGGCGCTGGTCTGCGCCCTGCTGAACCAGCTCGAAGTCCAGGGCGCGCTGCCGCGCACGATTCTTTACACGCTTAACCCGTCCGATTCGGACATGTTCGCCTCGGTGACCGGCTCCTTCACCGGCGAAGGCATGCCGGGCAAGGTCCAGTTCGGGCCGGCCTGGTGGTTCAACGACAACCGCGACGGCATGGTGCGCCAGCTCAAGGCGCTGGGCAACATGGGGCTGCTCGGCAGGCATATCGGCATGACGACCGACTCGCGCAGCCTGCTGTCCTATTCGCGGCACGAGTACTACCGGCGCATTCTCTGCAATCTGGTGGGCGAATGGGTCGAAGCCGGCGAGTTGCCGCAGGACCCGGACTTCCTGGAGAAATTCATCCGGGACCTCTGCTATTTCAATGCCCGCCACTGGCTGAACCCGCAAACGGATTCAGGTCTTCAACAACGCATGCAAGGAACCCCATGAAAATCACCGCCATCAAAGGCCACCTGATGCAGGCCGGCGCGCCCGGCCACACCGGCTGGTCAGCCACCGGCAAGAGCGCGCTGGCGACCGGCCGCAACTGGTTTTTCGTCACCATTGAAACCGACACCGGCCTGGTCGGCACCGGCGAAGGCTCGGGCTGGCCGCGCGTCGTGGCCGCTGCCGTCGAGGATTTGAGCCGCCTCCTGATCGGCGAAACCGTGCGCGATGTCGAGCGCATCGGCCAGAAAATCCGCGTCGCGCTGATGGGCCACGGCCAGACCGGCGTGGTCGGCATGGGCGCACTGGCCGCCATCGACATGGCGCTGTGGGATTTAAATGCGCAGGCGCTTGGGGTGCCGGTGTCCGCGCTGCTGGGCGGCACCACCCGGGCCGCCGTTCCCTACTATGTGCATGCCTCGAATGTCGAAACCGCCAAGGCCGCCGTGGCCGACGGCGTGCGGGCAATCAAGGTCGGCGGCACCAAGGACATCGTGGCGCGCGCCTTTGCGATCCGCGCCGCCGTCGGCGACGACATCGACCTGATGGTGGACCTGCACGGGCCGCCGTGGCTGACCACCGGCGATGCGGTGGCGATTGGCCGCGAGCTGGAGCCGCTGCACCTGCTGTTCCTCGAAGAAGCGGTCGCGCCCGACGACATCGCCGGCTGGAAGCGGGTGCGCGACAAGGTGGCGCTGCCGCTGGCCGGCGGCGAGCGCCTGGCCACGCTGGCCGAAATGCGGCCCTTCCTGGAAAACGGCCTGTTCGACGTGGTGCAGCCCGACACCGGCCGCTTCGGCGGCTTGACGCAGATGAAAAAGCTCGCCGCCATGGCCGAGGCCTGCGGCATCATGGTCGCGCCGCATTCCGGCTCGCTCGGGCCGGTGGCCGAGTTCGCCGCCACCCACTTTCTGTCGGCCATTCCCAACGGCCTGATCCTGGAGCGGCTCGAACCCGACTGGGCCGGGCGCGCCAAAACCATCACCGCCGCCCTGGTTGCCAGGGACGGGCTGATCGACGTGCCGCAGGGCGCCGGGCTGGGCGTCACGCTCGACCTGGACTTTGTCGCCAGCCACCCGAGCGAGCGAAACATCGCCATTGCCACCGGCGGCTGGAACGCCGGCACCGAGGACCAGACCGTGCTGACCCAGGCGCGCCGCCCGCGCGCCCCCCAATTTCAAACCAGGAAGACACCCCACCATGAATGACACCACCCGAGCCCGCCTGATGCGGGTATCCACCGCCACCCTGACCACCGTGCTGTTCAAGCGCGGCTTTCACAACACCTTTCTGCAGCAGGTCCGCCTGGTGGGCGGCACCCAGGCCAACATGGTTGGCGCCGCCTACACCCTGCGCTACATTCCGGCGCGTGAAGACCTCGACGGCATCAACGCCTTCAACGACCGCAGCCACCCGCAGCGCGTGGCGGTAGAGGAATGCCCCGAAGGCCAGGTGCTGGTGATGGACAGCCGGGGCGACCCGAGCGCGGCCTCCAGCGGCGGCCTGCTGCTGACCCGCCTGCTCAAGCGCGGCGTGGCCGGTGTGGTGACCGACGGCGGCTTTCGCGACACGCCGGAAATCGCGCTGATGGACTTTGCCGCCTACCACCAGCGGCCGTCGGCGCCGACCAACCTCATCAAGCACCATGCGATGGACATGCAGCTGCCGATTGCCTGCGGCGGCGTGGCGGTCTATCCGGGCGACGTGATGGTCGGCGATGCCGAAGGCGTGGTCTGCATTCCGGCGAACATTGCCGACGCGGTGGCGGTGGAGGCCTACGACCAGACGCTCTACGAAGACTGGGTGGCCAAGCGGATTAACGAAGGCGCCGGCCTCTTTGGCGTGTACCCGATGACCGATGCGTCGGAGCAGGCCGCGTTTGCCGTCTGGCGCGGGCAGCAGGCGGAGCACTATCCGCTGGCGACCGGGTTGAACTGAGATGGCGCTGATCGACTGCATCGTGCTGACGGGCGCGGCCGGCCGGCTGGGCCGGTCGCTGCGCCCCGCCCTGGCCGCCAGCTGCAGGGAACTGCGGGTGCTCGACCAGTCGCCGCTGGTAGCCGAGCATGCCAATGAAACCGCGTTTCAGCTCGACCTGAACGACCAGCAGGCGCTGGCCGGCGCCCTGGCCGGCGCCCATGCCGTGGTGCATTTCGCCGGCTACCCGCGCGAAGCCGACTGGCCCACGCTGCTGGCGGCCAACGTGGCCGGCGTGGCGTCGCTCTGGGAAGCGGCCCGCGTGGCCGGCGTCGGCCGCATCCTCTACGCCAGCTCCAACCATGCGGTCGGCATGTACCCGCGCACTGAAAAGCTGTCGCACGAAACGCTGCCCGGTCCCGATTCGCGCTACGGCGTGACCAAGGTGTTCATGGAAAGCCTGGCCAGCCTGTATGCCGCCAAGCACGGCCTGCGCGGCTTCGGCATCCGCATCGGCCACTGTGCGCCCGAGCCGTCAGATGCGCGCATGCTGTCGCACTGGATTCACCCGGAAGACCTGGCGGCGCTGGTGCGGGTCGGCCTGCAAGCCGACTATGAAAACGAATACGTGTACGGCGTGTCGGCCAACAGCCGCTCCTGGTGGCTGAACGACCGGGCCGAAGCGCTGGGCTACCGGCCCGCGCACAGCGCCGACCGCTTCATCGGCAGCCTGCAGGCGCAGACCAGCGCCAGCCCGGTGGCCGAATATTTCCAGGGCGGCTCCTTTGCAGCGGCGGAATTCGACAACCCGCGCTTTCCTGCTGGCTGAAGTCCTGATGCGGCTGCGCACTGCGTGCGGTTTTTTTGCTACTTAATTAATAGCTACCTGCGCAGCATGTACCTGCGCCACAGGGCTATTTGATGCTTAAAGTTGTTTTCGATTGAACGAATGCGCCCTGAAAATGCCCCTGGCCTTTAAAACCAGCCGTGTCGAAATCCGGCATGAAACCATCACCCGCACAGCCCTGCCCGCGCCTTACCTGGGCATGCATGCCTGGAGCGTTCGCAACCAGGTCGGTGAATCGCCGGTCTGGGACGACGACAGCCAGCGGCTCTTGTGGATCGACGTGCGCGCGCCCGCCGTGCTCAGGCTTGACCCGGCCAGCGGCGCGCTGACGCGCTGGCGGCTGCCGGAAGTGGTCGGCGCGCTGGGCCTGGCCGGCGGCAGCCAGGTGGTGCTGGCGCTCAGGCGCCAGCTGGCGCTGCTTGACCTGGCCAGCGGCGAGTTGCGCCGCATCGCCGTGGTGCAGGACGAGCCCCTGCACAACCGCCTGAACGAAGGCAAGGTGTCGCCCGGCGGGCGCTGGTTTGTCTTCGGCTCGATGGATGACAGCGCCGGGCCGAAGCAGCCGACTGGCGCGCTGTACCGGGCAGACGCCAGCGGCACGGTGACCCGGCTTTTTGAAGGGCTGACGATTGCCAACGGCATTGCCTGGACGCCTGACGGCCAATGGCTTTATTTTTCAGACAGCCATGCCGGCACGGTCTGGCGGGCGCCGTGGGACGAGAACGCAGGACGGATGGGCGAAGCGGCGGTTTTCACCAGGTCCGGCGACGCGGCCGGCCGGCCCGATGGCGCGCTGGTGGATCTGGCGGGTCACTACCTGTCGGCCGGGGTTTCCACCGGCTGCCTGAACAAGTTCAGCCCTGCCGGAAAACTGCTTGAAAAGCAGGCCTTGCCGCTCAGGGCGCCGACCATGCCCTGCCTGGGCGGCGCTGGCCGCTCGCGCCTGTTCATCACCTCGCTGGTGCGCCCGACCTGGACCGCGCCCGGCGAATTCGATGGGGCGCTGATCGAGCTGGATGCGCCTTGCCGCGCCCTGCCCGCGGTTCGATGGAATGCCCCCCAAGCGTGACGCAGGCCCGCGTCCGGGAGCATGCGCACGAGGCTCGGCCCGTTCAGCCGCACTGCTGCACCCCAGGCGTTTCAACCTGCGTGCTTCAGCATCAAAATGGCTGCTTGCGCAGGCACTGCCTGCACAAGCAGCTATAAGTTCAGTAGCAGTCGGCTGTGGCGCCGCAGTTTTTCAAATCAAAGTGATGCCGCGCTAGCCAAACAGTTTGGTCAGCGCAAACGCCATCAGAAAACCCATCACGGTAATCAGCCCCGCGAAGTCGTGCGCATGCTCGAACGCTTCCGGAATCATGGTGTCCGCCAGCATGGCCAGAATCGCTCCGGCGGCCACGGCCATGGTGGCGGCAATCACCTGGTCCGAGAAGTTCTGGAAGACGGCGTAGCCGAGCAGCGCGGAAATACCGGAGACCAGGGCAATCCCGCCCCAGATGCCGAACACATAAGCGGCGCTGCGCCCGGCCCGTTTCATGCCGGCGGCGCTGGCCATGCCCTCGGGCACATTCGACAGAAACACCGCCACCACCGTCACCGCGCTGACCCCCGCGCCGCCCAGCATGCTGACGCCGACCACGATGGACTCGGGGATGCCGTCGAGCAGCGCGCCAAGGGCAATCGCCGTGCCGCTGCCGCCGTGCTCCTCCTCGGTCGGCTGGTGGCCCTGCGAGCGTTTGCGGTGCCTGGCGCCCTTGTGGGCCAGCACCCAGTTGGCGGCCGTGTACACCACCGCGCCGGCCAGAAAACCGGTGGCCGTCGCGCCAAAACCGCCCCGCTTGACCGCTTCGTCCATCAATTCGAACGACAGCGCGGAAATGAGCACGCCACTGCCCAGGGCCATGACCCCCGCGATGATGCGCTGTGGAACATTGACGAAATAACCGACCGCCGCGCCCAGGATCAGCGCTCCGCCGGCCACGAGCCCCCAGAATCCGGCCTGCGCCCAGAGTGGTATCAATCAAGTTCTCCTGTGGCCGCCCAGCGTAGCCGGGCAATGGCAGGCCTGCGAGGCGCGGGCGCCCTGACCGGCTGTAGGAAGCCTCTGGTTTCATCCTGAAGCAGGCAGCGGTTAGCCGGTGCCGGCCGGGTTCTTCGGCAGGCGCTGGCAAGCGGCCCGATGGGCTTGCGCATTCGCAAGCACCTTTTGGTTTCCCGCCTTTTGCCTTTGCGTTTTGGCCTTGCGCCTGTGTTCAGCTTTCCAGCGCGGCACTGCCGCCATACCCGGCGGTTGCGGCGGCTGCCCCGCCGCGCCGTATCGCCACCGCGCAGTATTTGAATTCCGGAATTTTCCCGAACGGATCGAGCGCGGCGTTCGTCATCAGGTTGGCCGCCGCCTCGTAGTAGGCAAACGGAATGAACACCGCGCCGGGCGGCGTGCCGTCGTCCCGCCGCACATGGATCGCCACGGCGCCCCGGCGCGACTGCACCGTGACCACGTCGCCAGGCGCCACGCCCAGGGCCAGCAGATCGGTGCCGCAGAGCGAGGCTGTTGCCATCGGCTCGATGGCGTCGAGCACCGAGGCGCGGCGCGTCATGCTGCCGGTGTGCCAGTGCTCCAGCTGGCGGCCGGTGATGAGCACGAACGGAAACTCGGCGTCGGGCCGTTCGTTGGCCGGAATGATGTCGGCCGGCACCAGGTTCACCCGGCCGTCGGGAGTGTCGAAGCGGTCGATGAAGACCGTCGGCGCGCCGGGATCGTCCGCGCTCAGACACGGGTAGGTCACGCTCGACTCGCGCTGCAGGCGTTCCCAGCTGATGCCCGAGATGGCCGCATGCATCGCCTGGCGCATTTCCTCGTACACCGCCGCGACGCCGTGCTGCTCGCCCTCGTAGCGCCAGTCCAGCCCCATGCCGGCCGCCATCTGCTGCACGATCCACAGGTCGGCCCGGGCGTCGCCGGGCGGGTTGATGGCCTGCCGGCCGAGCTGGACCATGCGGTCGGTGTTGGTGACGCTGCCGGTTTTCTCGGGCCAGGCGGTGGCCGGCAGCACCACGTCGGCCAGCCAGGCGGTCTCGGTCATGAAGATGTCCTGCACCACCAGGTGAGACAGGCTGGCCAGCGCGTGGCGGGCATGGTTCAGGTCGGGGTCGCTCATGGCCGGGTTCTCGCCCGAGATGTACATGCCGCGCACCTTGTGCGGGTCGCTCTCGGGCGCCAGGGCCTTGTGCATGATCTCGACCACGGTGTAGCCGGGCTGGTCGTCGAGCGGTGTGTTCCAGAAATCTTCAAACCAGGCATGCGCCCTGGGGTTTGTCACGCGCTGGTAGTTGGGAAACATCATCGGGATCAGCCCGGCGTCGCTGGCGCCCTGCACATTGTTCTGGCCGCGCAGCGGATGCAGGCCGGAGCCGGGCTTGCCGATCTGGCCGGTCACGCTGCACAGCGCAATCAGGCAGCGCGCGTTGTCGGTGCCGTGGACATGCTGGCTCACGCCCATGCCCCACAGGATCATCGCGCCCTTGGCCCTGGCGAATTCACGCGCCACCTCGCGCAGCGTGGCGGCCGGAATGCCGCAGATCGGCGCCATGGCCTCGGGACTGTAGCCCTGCACGTTGGCCCGCAGCGCCTCATAGTTGCTGGCACGTTCCTCGATGAAGGCCATGTCCGTCAGCCCCTCGTCGATCACCGTGTAGATCAGCGCGTTGAGCATCGCCACATCGGTGTCGGCCTTGAACTGCAGCGTGCGCCAGGCGTGCCGGCCGATGTCGGTGATGCGCGGGTCGGCCAGCACGATTTTTGCGCCCCTTTTGGCGGCGTTCTTCATCCAGGTCGCCGCAACCGGGTGGTTGGCGGTCGGGTTCGAGCCGATGATGAAGATCAGGCCGGCGTTTTCCACGTCATGCACCTGGTTGCTGACCGCCGCCGAACCCACGCCCTCCAGCAACGCCGCCACGCTGGAGGCATGGCACAGCCGGGTGCAGTGATCGACGTTGTTGCTGCCAAAGCCGGTGCGCACCAGCTTCTGGAACAAATAAGCCTCTTCATTGCTGCCCTTGGCCGAGCCGAAGCCGGCCAGCGACTTTTTGCCCTGGGTGTCGCGCAGGTTTTTCAGCGCGCCGGTGGACAGCGCCAGCGCCTCCTCCCAGCTCGCCTCGCGGAACACGTCCGACCAGTCGGCCGTGTCACGGTTGAGATGCTGCAGGGCCGCCGGGTCCTTCGGCACGCCGGCCTTGCGGATCAGCGGCACCGTCAGCCGCTGCGGGCTGTGGGCGTAGTCAAAGCCGAAGCGGCCCTTGACGCACAGGCGCGACTGGTTGGCCGGGCCGTCGCGTCCGTCAACGCTGATGATCCGGTTGTCTTTCACGTTGTAGGTCAGCAGGCAGCCGACACCGCAGAACGGGCAGACCGAATCGACCTTCTTGTCGACGGCTTGCGAGCCGATCTGCGTTTTGGGCATCAGCGCGCCGGTCGGGCAGGCCTGCACGCATTCGCCGCAGGCGACGCAGCTGCTCTCGCCCATCGGGTCGCCCAGGTCGAAGACGATTTCGCTGTGCGCGCCGCGCCGGGCAAAGCCGATGACGTCGTTGACCTGTTCCTCGCGGCAGGCGCGAACGCAGCGGTTGCACTGGATGCAGGCGTCCAGGTTCACGGCCATGGCAGGGTGCGACAGGTCGGCTTTGGGCTGCTCGCGGCGCAGCGCCTTGAGCGCGGGCCGCACGGTGACGCCCAGGCGCGCCGCCCAGCCGCTGAGTTCGCCGTGCTGGCCGGTGTTTTCTGCCAGCGCTGGAGGCGCAGCCGCTGCGGGAAGGGCCGCATCGTTCCACTTGTAGCCCGCCTCCGGCATGTCCGACAGCAGCATTTCCAGCACCATCTTCTGGCTCTTCAGGGCGCGCTCGCTTTGCGCCTGGACCTGCATGCCGGCGGTCACGCTGCGGCAGCAGCTGGGCGCCAGCGTGCGCTCGCCCGCGATCTCGACCACGCAGGCGCGGCAGTTGCCATCGGGGCGCAGGCCATCCTGGTAGCACAGGCGCGGAATCTCGACGCCGTGCCGCTCGGCGGCCTTGAGGATGGTCTCGCCCTCGAAGGCATGCATTGCCTGCTGGTCGAGCGTGAAGGCGACGGTGGGCAAGGCGACTTCAGCGGCGTGGGCGCGTGCGTTCATGTCAGGCCACCTCATGGTCAAAATATTTCTGGACGCAGCGCACTGGATTCGGCGCTGCCTGGCCGAGGCCGCAAATCGACGCATCGGTCATCACCTGGTTCAGGTCTTCGAGCGTGGCGTGGTCCCAGCGGGGCGCCTCCATCAGCCGGGCCGCCTTGGCGGTGCCAACGCGGCACGGCGTGCACTGGCCGCAGCTCTCGTGCGCGAAGAACCGCATCATGTTCAGGGCCGCATCGCGCGCCTTGTCGTGCTGCCCCAGCACGATGACGGCGGCCGAGCCGATGAAGCCGCCGTGCGGCTGCAGGGTGTCGAAGTCCAGCGGCAGATCGGCATGGCTGGCCGGAAAAATCCCGCCCGACGCGCCGCCCGGCAGGTAGGCGTAAAGCGTGTGGCCCTCCAGCATGCCGCCGCAGTATTCGTCCACCAGTTCCCGCAGCGTGATGCCGGCCGGCGCCAGCTTGACGCCGGGATTTTTCACCCGCCCGCTGACGCTGAAAGAGCGCAGCCCCTTGCGGCCGTTGCGGCCGAAACCGCCGAACCACTGCGGGCCCTTTTCCACGATGTCGCGCACCCAGTACAGGGTCTCGAAGTTGTGCTCCAGCGTCGGCCAGCCGAACAGGCCCACTTCGGCGATGTAGGGCGGCCGCATCCGGGGCTCGCCACGCTTGCCCTCGATGCTCTCCAACATGGCCGACTCCTCGCCGCAGATGTAGGCGCCCGCGCCCCGGCGCAGCTCGATATGCGGCAGCGGGCACGGCGGGTCGGCCTGCAGCTTGGCGATTTCGGCCTGCAGGATGGCGCGGCAGCCGTGGTATTCGTCGCGCAGGTAGATGTAGCACGCCTCGATGCCGACCACCTGCGCGGCAACCAGGACGCCTTCCAGAAAGCGGTGCGGGTCGCGCTCCAGGTAGGTGCGGTCCTTGAAGGTGCCGGGCTCGCCTTCGTCGATGTTCACCGCCATCAGGCGCGGACCGGGCTGCCCGCGCACGATGCGCCATTTGCGACCGGCCGGAAAGCCCGCGCCGCCCAGGCCGCGCAGGCCCGAGTTCTCCATGGCATGCAGGACGCGCTCGCCATCGTCTTCCCCGTTCACCAGCGACGCGGCCAGCGCATAGCCGCCGTGGGCGCGGTAGGTGGCGTAACCGGTGTGGCCGGACAGTTCGGGAATGCTTTTTTCGGCCCAGTCCGCTACTACAAAATTAATAGCTGCTTGCGCCCGCGGTTCGTGCGCCAAAGCCGTATTTGATGCAGAAACGACGGATTCCGGCGTGGCAAACGGCACCGGCGTCTGGTGCACCACCGCCACCGGCGCCTGTTCGCAGCGGCCCAGGCACGGCGCGGCCACCAGCCGCACGTCGGCGCCCAGCAAGGCCGGCAGGCACGCCAGCAGCGCCTGCGCGCCGGCCAGCTCGCAACTCAGCCCGTCGCAGACACGCACCGTCAGGCCGGGCGCGGCGGCGTCGCCCTTGAGCACGTCGAAGTGGTGGTAGAACGTCGCCACCTCGTACACCTCGGCCATGGGGATGTTCATCTCTTTGGCCAGCGCGACCAGGTGCCGGTCGTGCAGGCAGCGCCAGGCGTCGTTGAGCAAGTGCAGGTATTCGATCA
>JAQGNK010000035.1 GCA_028291905.1 Polaromonas sp. | reverse complement strand
TGGCCATGCCGATGGCCGACCCGTGCCTGCTGCTGACGCGCCGCACCTGGACGCGGGACGTGCCGGTCACGCTGGTGCGCTGCCTGCACCCGGCGTCGCGCTACCGGCTCGGCAGCCGCTTCCGGGCTGACGGCAACCCGATGTCGGGCTAGCGCGGATGTTTTTTGACCAGCCAGCACGTTTTCAATATCAAAGAGGCCTCTGGCGCAGACAGATACTGTGCAAGCAGCTATTAATTTAGTAGCAAAAAGCAATTGGCTGAAAGCTGGCGTGACTGGGCGGCTGGATTTTTCGCTCTGGCCGCCACAGAGAATTTTTACCATTAACTTGTATAGACAGGTATTTATGACTTCAGATTTTTCTGCTTCCACCGCTCCCGCCGACGCCGGGCTGGTGCTCACGCCCGGCGCGGTGGATCTTGCGATGCTGCGCCGGGTGCAGGCCGGCGGCGTTCGCCTGTCGCTCGATGCGTCGGTGCGGCAAGGCATGGCCCGCTCGCAAGCGGTGGTGCAGGGCATTCTGGACAACGACGAGGTGGTGTACGGCATCAACACCGGCTTCGGCAAGCTCGCCAGCACCCGCATCGCCAGCGGCGACCTGGCTGCGCTGCAGCGCAACCTGGTGCTGTCGCACAGCGTGGGCACCGGCGAGCCGCTGGCCGCACCAGTGGTTCGGCTGGTGCTGGCGACCAAGGCCATCAGCCTGGCGCGCGGGCATTCGGGCATCCGGCCCGAGATCGTCGATGCGCTGCTGGCGCTGTTCAACGCCGGCCTGATGCCGGTCATTCCGGCCAAGGGCTCGGTCGGCGCGTCGGGCGACCTGGCGCCACTGGCGCACATGGCCTGCGTGCTGATCGGCGAAGGGCAAGCCACCGCGCCTGACGGCGAAGTCGTGAGCGGCGCCGAGGCCATGCGCCGCATCGGGCTTGACCCCTTCGTGCTCGGCCCCAAGGAAGGGCTGGCGCTGCTCAACGGCACCCAGGTTTCGACAGCGCTGGCCTTGGTCGGCCTGTTCGGCGCCGAGGACGTGTTCGCGTCGGCGCTGATGTCGGGCGCGCTGTCGCTCGAAGCCATCCAGGGCTCGATCAAGCCCTTCGATGCGCGCATCCACGCCGCACGCGGCCAGCCCGGCCAGATGGCGGTGGCCGCCGCCGTGCGCGAGCTGCTCGAAGGCAGCGAGATCGTGCCGTCGCATGCCGACTGCGGCCGGGTGCAGGACCCGTACTCGGTGCGCTGCATTCCGCAGGTGATGGGCGCCTGCCTCGACAACCTGGCGCACGCGGCACGCGTGCTGCGCATCGAGGCCAATGCCGCGTCCGACAACCCGCTGGTCTTCACCGACACCGGCGAAGTGATTTCGGGCGGCAACTTCCATGCCGAGCCGGTCGCCTTCGCCGCCGACATCATCGCGCTGGCGGTGAGCGAGATCGGCGCCATCGCCGAGCGCCGCATCGCCCTGCTGCTGGACACCGGCCTGTCGGGCCTGCCGCCCTTCCTGGTGCGGGACGGCGGGCTGAACTCGGGCTTCATGATCGCGCAGGTCACCGCCGCCGCGCTGGCGTCGGAAAACAAGTCGCTTGCCCATCCGGCCAGCGTCGATAGCCTGCCGACCTCGGCCAACCAGGAAGACCATGTGTCGATGGCGACGTTTGCCGCCCGCCGGTTGGGCGAGATGGTGAACAACACCGCTGTTGTTATCGGCATCGAGGCGATGGCGGCGGCGCAGGGCATCGAGCTGAAACGCGGGCTGAAAAGCTCGCCGCTGGTAGAAGCTGAATTTGCCGCGATCCGCCAAAAGGTTGCATTTTTGGAACGCGACCGTTTCCTGGCGACCGATCTGGAGGCTATGCGCCAGTGGGCCCTGAGCGCCGACCTGCCTGACGCGCTGCTGCGCCTGCTGCCCAGCCATTCGCCCAGCCTTTGAGCCGCCGAACTGCTCGCTTATTCATTACCGACTTCCCCAGGAGAACCCGCCATGAACGCCCCTGAACAATTCACTGATCCCACAGCCGACACCCGCCACGACCCGCGCTTCGACGCCAGCCGCGTGATCCGCGCGCCACGCGGCACGGCACTCAACTGCAAGAGCTGGCTGACCGAAGCAGCCTTTCGCATGCTCCAGAACAACCTGGACGCCGAGGTGGCCGAAGACCCGAAGAACCTGGTCGTCTATGGCGGCATCGGCCGCGCCGCCCGCAACTGGGAATGCTTCGACCAGATCCTGGCGTCGCTGAAGGATTTGGAGAACGACGAAACCCTCCTGGTGCAGTCGGGCAAGCCGGTGGGCGTCTTCAAGACCCATGAAAACGCGCCCCGCGTGCTGATCGCCAACTCCAACCTCGTGCCCAAATGGGCCAACTGGGAACATTTCAACGAACTCGACCGCAAGGGCCTGTTCATGTACGGCCAAATGACTGCTGGCAGCTGGATCTACATCGGCAGCCAGGGCATCGTGCAGGGCACCTTCGAAACCTTCGTCGAGGCCGGCCGCCAGCATTACCGCAGCCCCTCGCCCGCCGCAAGCGGCGAGCGGTCCTCCGAGGGGACGCCGCCTGGCTTGGGGCGGCCCGGCGCGTCGGCGGGCGGCGACTGGGCCGGCAAGTGGATTCTGACCGCCGGCCTGGGCGGCATGGGCGGGGCGCAGCCGCTGGCCGCCACGCTGGCCGGCGCGGTGTCGCTGACCATCGAATGCCAGCAGTCGAGCATCGACTTTCGCCTGCGCACCCGCTATGTGGACAAGCAGGCGAAGAACATCGACGACGCCATCGCCCTGATCCGCCAGCACACGGCGGCCAGGGAAGTGGTGTCGATTGCCCTGCTCGGCAATGCCGCCGACATCCTGCCCGAGCTGGCCCGGCGCGCCGCAGCCGGTGGCCTGAAACCCGATTTGGTGACCGACCAGACCTCGGCCCACGACCTGATCAACGGTTACCTGCCCATCGGCTGGAGCGTGGCCAAGTGGAAAGCGGCGCAGCGCGACCCGGCGCAGCATGCCGCCTTGACCGCCGCCGCTGCCCAGTCATGCGCCAGCCATGTGCAGGCGATGCTCGACTTTCAGGCACTGGGAATTCCAACGGTCGATTACGGCAACAACATCCGCCAGGTGGCGTTCGATGCCGGCGTGCAGAACGCCTTCGACTTCCCCGGTTTCGTGCCCGCCTACATCCGACCGCTGTTCTGCGAGGGCAAGGGGCCGTTCCGCTGGGTGGCGCTGTCGGGCGACCCGGAGGATATCTACAAGACCGATGCCAAGCTCAAGGAACTGTTCCCCCAAAACCAGGCGATGCACCGCTGGCTCGACATGGCCCGCG
>JAQGNK010000025.1 GCA_028291905.1 Polaromonas sp. | reverse complement strand
TGTTCTCGCCGTCGATCGGCGTGGTGGCGTACGGGTTGTCGAAGTACTTCGGCTTCGAGTGGAACCACCTGCTGAACTCGACCCACGCCATGTCGCTGGTCGTCGCCGCCGCGGTCTGGAAGCAGATCTCGTACAACTTCCTGTTCTTCCTTGCCGGACTGCAATCGATCCCCAAGTCCCTGATCGAGGCCGCCGCCATCGACGGCGCCAAGCCGTGGCGCCGCTTCTGGACGGTGCAGTTCCCGCTGCTGTCGCCCACCACCTTTTTCCTGCTGGTCATCAACGTGGTCTATGCCTTTTTCGACACTTTCGCCATCGTCGATGCCGCGACCCAGGGCGGGCCGGGCAAGGACACCGCCATCCTGGTTTACAAGGTCTACTACGACGGCTTCAAGGCCATGGACCTGGGCGGCTCGGCCGCGCAGTCGGTGGTGCTGATGGTGATTGTTGTGGCTCTGACCGTTATTCAGTTTCGCTATGTAGAGAAAAAGGTCCAGTACTAAATGATTTCCAAAAAATACGTGCCTCTTTACCCAGCAGGGGCCGCAGAACTGGCTTTGCCAGGCCGCAGGCGTAGCGGCCCCCTCGGGGGGCAGGGCGCTACACGCAGTGAGCAACCGTGGGGGCTACTCCACCATGGTTGAAAAACGCGGAACCCATGGCATCCTGGCGCACGCCATCATGCTGCTGGGCGTCTTCATCGTCGCCTTCCCGCTCTACCTGGCCTTCGTGGCCTCGACGCACACAGCGCAGGACATCGTGCAGGCGCCCATGCCGCTGCTGCCCGGCACCAACATGCTGGAGAGCTATAAGCTGGCCCTGTTCGGCAACCCGGGCAGCTCCGGCTCCAAGGCGCCGGTCGCCCACATGATGTGGGTCAGCCTGGTCTCGGCGCTGGTGATTGCCATCGGCAAGATCGCAATTTCGCTGCTGTCGGCCTTTGCCATCGTCTATTTCCGCTTCCCGTTCAAGAAGCTGGTGTTCTGGATGATCTTTGTCACCCTGATGCTGCCGGTGGAGGTGCGCATCCTGCCGACCTACAAGGTGCTGTCGGACCTGAAGATGCTCGACACCTACGCCGGCCTGACGGTGCCGCTGATCGCCTCGGCCACCGCGACCTTTTTGTTCCGGCAGTTCTTCATGACCGTGCCCGACGAGCTGACCGAGGCCTCGCGCATGGACGGCGCCAGCCCAATGCGGTTTTTCATCGACGTGCTGCTGCCGCTGTCCAAGACCTCGATTGCCGCGCTGTTCGTGATCCAGTTCATCTACGGCTGGAACCAGTACCTCTGGCCGCTGCTGGCCACCACCAGCGAGGACATGTACCCGGTGGTCGTCGGCATCAAGCGGATGATCGCCGGCGGCGACGGCGACAACGCCTGGAACGTCGTCATGGCCACCGCCATCCTGGCCATGCTGCCGCCGGCGCTGGTCGTGGTGCTGATGCAGAAATGGTTCGTCAAGGGCCTGGTCGATACCGAAAAATAAGCCGCCGCCCCCACCCTACAAACCAAGAACATCACCGCAGGCAAGACAACTCTCATGGCATCACTTTCCTTCAACAACGTCATCAAGCGCTACGGCAGTGGAAAAACCGCAACGCAGGTGCTGCACGGCGTCAATGCCGAGATTGCGGACCACGAGTTCATCGTCATCGTCGGGCCGTCGGGCTGCGGCAAATCGACCCTGCTACGCATGGTGGCCGGGCTGGAGGAAATCAGCGACGGAGAAATTTCCATCGGCGGCAAGGTCGTCAACCAGCTGGAGCCGTCCGAGCGCGACATCGCCATGGTGTTCCAGAACTATGCGCTCTACCCGCACATGACGGTGTACGACAACATGGCCTACGGCCTGAAGATCGCCAAGGTGCCCAAGGACGAGATCAAAACACGGGTGGACAAAGCCGCCAAAATCCTCGAACTCGGCCTGCTGCTGGCCAGAAAACCGCGCGACCTGTCGGGCGGCCAGCGCCAGCGCGTCGCCATGGGCCGGGCCATCGTGCGTCAGCCGCAGGTCTTTCTGTTTGACGAGCCGCTGTCCAACCTCGACGCCAAGCTGCGGGTGCAGACCCGGCTTGAAATCCAGAAGCTGCACCGCGAACTCGGCATCACCTCGCTGTTCGTCACTCACGACCAGGTGGAGGCGATGACGCTGGCGCAGCGCATGATGGTCATGAACGCCGGCCGCATGGAGCAGTTCGGCACGCCCGAGGAGGTCTATAACCGGCCGGCCACCACCTTTGTCGCCAGCTTCATGGGCTCGCCGCCGATGAACCTGCTCAAGCAAGGACCGAACGCCGACTTCGGCGGCAAGCCCGGCGCCATTCTGGGCATACGCCCCGAGCATTTGCTGGTCGGCTCCACCGGCTGGGCCGTGCAGGTGGACACCATCGAGATGCTGGGCGCCGAGCGGCTGCTGTACTGCCGCATGGGCGAGGAATTCCTGATCGTGCGAACGGACGAAAGCCTGTCGTCGGCGCCCGAGATCGGCGCCACGCTGCATGTCACGCCACGGCCCGACCGGCTGCACTGGTTCGATGCCGCCACCGGCAAGCGCCTATGACCAGTCCTGCGGAAAAAGCAGCGCAATTGCCTGAAGGGGGCGGCCCCGGCGCCGTGCCGCTCCAAGCCAGCCCAAGCCTTTGTGGGGGCAGCGAACCACAGGCAGCGCAGAGCGCGGTGGTTGCCCCTCTTCCCCAGCCAGGGCCGCAGGGCCGGCTTTGCCGGACTGCAGGCGCAGCGGCCCCCTCGGGTGGCAGCGACCCGCGAAGCGGCGGAGCATGGGGGCTAGATCCCTGCAGCGAACCACACGAAGTGGGGAGCGTGGGGGCGACATCCTTTTGGCCCTACCCGTTCTGGGTGGCGCATCGCGGCGCCGGCAAACTCGCGCCTGAAAACACGCTGGCCGCCTTTCGCCTGGGCGCGCAGCACGGCTACCGCATGTTTGAATGCGACGTGAAGCTGAGCGCCGACGGCGTGGCCTTTCTGATGCATGACGCCACCCTCACCCGCACGACCAATGCCAGCGCCATGCTGCCCGCAGGCGCCAGCCTGACCGGCGGCGACCACGGCTGGCTCGCCCTGTCGCAGTTTGATGCGGGCGGCTGGCATTCGCAGGCCTATGCCGGCGAGCCGCTGCCGACGCTGGACAACATCGCCCGCTACTGCCGCGCCAACGGCCATGCGCTGAACATCGAGATCAAGCCGACGCCCGGCACCGAGCGCCACACCGGCACGGTGGTCGCCCGCCAGGCGGCGGGCCTGTGGCAAGGCGCCGAAGTGGCGCCGCTGCTGACCTCGTTTTCAACCGACGCGCTCCAGGGCGCCAGGGACGGCGCGCCCGGCTTGCCGCGCGGCCTGCTGCTCGACGCCCTGCCAGAGGGCTGGCTGGACAGCGCGCTGGCGCTGGGCTGCATCGCCGTGGTCTGCAACCATCTGCTGTGGGACGGCGCCACCGTGGCCCAGGTGCATGCAGCCGGCCTGCGCGCCCTGAGCTACACCGTCAACGACGAGCTAGCGGCCCGGCGTCTGATCGACCTCGGCACCGACGGCATCATCACCGACCGGGTGGAGCTGTTCAGCCCGGCTTGAAGTCATCGGCCTGCCGCTTTGAAAAAGCAGGCTTCACTACAAAATTGATAGCTGATTGCGCAGACACTGCCTTCGCTAAAGGCTGATTTGGCTTGAAAATATTGTTTTCAAGCCGGCATTGGCATGTGGGCCGGGTTGGCATGGGCATCACTGCCGTGACAGGCCAATCAACCGGAAACCAGCGGGCTGAGAGTCCGGGCCATGACGTCATCCGTTGACTGCATGCAACAGAACAAGCCATCGGCTGGCTATCACCCGTTTTCTTGATCCAGATCAGGAAACCGGCGGTTTTGCCGTTTTCACGGGCTTGGCGGCCTTGACGGGCTTCATGATTTTTGTAGTCTTGCTGGCCTTGGGCAGTTTGCCGTCAGGCTTCCAGCCGCCCAGCTGCCACCACTGGCCGAGCGCCATGGCCAGCACCAGCAACACATAGGTCAGCATCTTGCCATCACGCCCCAGCAGCGCCAGGCCGGCTGTCAGCACCACGGCGCCAACTATGAAATTGATAGCTGCCTGCGCATACCATGCCTGCGCCAGAGGCTGTTTTGGCTTGAAAAACTTCTGAAAGAGACGTGAAAATACGGCCAGCAGCAAGGCCATCAGCGCGGCAGGGGCCAGCAGGTTGAGCAGATGGTCGGCAAGCAGGTAAGCGGTCATGGCGGTGGAGGATGGAGGTGAACTATCGGCGGGTGACCAGGCAAGAACCCGCGGCGGCGGCTACCGGTGGAATAGAGAAGATTGTGGCCGCGCATCGGGCGCGGCTTCCTAAAATTTTATAATCAGGAAATGTCAGTCTGGGCCCTCGGGCTAAACCACCACACCGCACCGCTCGATTTGCGCGGGCGCTTCGCTTTCGCCATCGACCAGATCGAGCCGACCTTGCGCGGCCTGCGCGCGTCCCTGGCGCGCCAGCCCGAGGCCACGCTGCTCTCGACCTGCAACCGAACCGAGATCTACTGCGCCGGCGACGCCAACGGCATGGACGACACGCTGGCCTGGCTGGCGCACAACGGCGGCGTCTCGCCGGCC
>JAQGNK010000017.1 GCA_028291905.1 Polaromonas sp. | reverse complement strand
GCCGGCGTGCTCGCCACCGTCAAGCGCGACGGCATCGAGGGCAAGGGCGGCGCCTGGAGCGCGGAGGAAGAAGAGGCCTTCAAGGCGCCGATCCGCAGCCAGTACGAGCACCAGGGCCATCCGTACTACGCGACGGCGCGGCTGTGGGACGACGGCGTGATCGACCCGGCCGACACGCGGCGCGTGCTGGCGCTGGGCCTGAGCGCGGCGCAGAACGCGCCGATTCCCGAGACGAAGTTCGGCCTGTTCAGGATGTAAGTCATGACCCAAGCCCTTCAAACCACTCAAACCGGCGCCGTGCTGACCATCACGCTCAGCCGCCCCGACATCCGCAACGCCTTCAACGATGAAGTCATTGCCGAGATCACCGCCGCCTTCCAGGATGCCGCCAGCCGCGCTGAAGTCCGCGCTGTGGTGCTCGCCGCCGAGGGCAAGGCCTTCTGCGCCGGCGCCGACCTGAACTGGATGCGGCGCATGGCCGACTACAGCCGGGGCGAGAACCTGGCCGACGCAGCCCAGCTCGCCGAGATGCTGCGCGTGATCTACGAATGCCCCAAGCCGACGATTGCCCGCATCCAGGGCGATGTGTACGCCGGCGGCATGGGGCTGGTGGCGGCCTGCGACATGGCGGTCAGCGTCGATACGGCGAACTTTTGCCTGAGCGAGGTCAAGCTGGGCCTGATTCCGGCCACCATCAGCCCTTACGTCATCCGCGCCATGGGCGCGCGTGCGGCGCACCGCTACTTCTTGACGGCCGAGCGCTTTGACGCGAAGGAAGCGCTGCGCATCGGCTTCGTGCATGAAGTCGTCAGTGCCGAAGGACTGGACGCCAAGGTATCCGAGCTGACGACCGCCCTGGTCAGCGCCAGCCCGAATGCCGTGCGAAGCTGCAAGACGCTGGTGCAGGAAGTGGCGGGCCGCGATATCGAGGCGCCGCTGATCGGCCGCACCGTCGAAGGCATTGCCGACATCCGCAGCAGCAGTGAAGGTCGGGAAGGCGTGCAGTCCTTCCTGCAAAAGCGCAAGCCTTCTTGGCTGGCCTGAGTCCTTTCGAAGGAGTTCCACCATGCAAGCTTTGGACACCCCGCAACTGATCGCCATGGCTGGCGCCCTGGGCTGGGCCAGCGGCCTGCGCCTGTACCTGGTGATTTTGCTGACCGGCCTGGCCGGCTATCTGGGCTGGATGGAGTTGCCAGAGGGCCTGCGCCTGCTGGCGCATCCGGTGGTGCTGGGCGCCAGCGGCTTCATGGTGTTCATCGAGTTCTTCGCCGACAAGATTCCGGGGCTCGATTCGCTCTGGGACGTGGTGCATACCGTCATTCGCATCCCGGCCGGCGCTGCGCTGGCGGCCGGCGTGTTCAGTGCCGACAGCGCTGCTATGAGTTTGGTTGCGGCACTGGTAGGCGGGACGCTCGCTGGCACCAGTTTTGCCGCCAAAGCGACGAGCCGGGCAGCGATCAACACTTCGCCCGAGCCGTTCAGCAACATCGGCACCTCGCTGGTCGAGGACACGCTGGTGCCGGCCGGCCTGTGGCTGGCGGTGGCGCATCCTTTTGTGTTCCTTCCCCTGCTGGTGGTGGTGCTGGTGCTCAGCATCTGGCTGATCCGCATCTGCTGGCGTTTTCTGACCCAGCTGTTTGCCCGCGTGGCGCGCATTTTCAGCGGCAAGCCCGATCCTGGCTTGTCGGCCGCCTTTGTCCTGAAGTCCCCTTTTTCAAAGAACGATCCCCATGTTTAAAAAAATCCTCATTGCAAACCGTGGTGAGATCGCCTGCCGCGTCGCCGCCACTGCCCGCCGAATGGCCATCAAGTCCGTGGCCGTTTACTCCGACGCGGACGCTGGCGCCAAGCATGTGAGCTTTTGCGACGAGGCCGTTCACATCGGCGGCAGCGCACCGAAAGACAGCTACCTGCGCTGGGAACGCATCATTGAAGCGGCCAAGGCCAGCGGCGCCGAGGCGATTCACCCCGGCTACGGCTTTCTGAGCGAGAACGAGGAATTTGCAAAAGCCTGCGCCAGCGCCGGGCTGGTCTTCATCGGCCCGCCGGCGTCGGCCATCAAGGCGATGGGCCTGAAGGCCGAGTCCAAGCAGCTGATGGAAAAGGCTGGCGTGCCGCTGGTGCCCGGCTACCACGGCAGCGACCAGTCGCCCGAACTGCTGAAAAGCGAAGCCGACCGCATCGGCTACCCGGTGCTGATCAAGGCCAGCGCCGGCGGCGGCGGCAAGGGCATGCGGGCGGTCGAGAAAGCCGAGGACTTCGAGGCCGCGCTGGCGTCGTGCCAGCGCGAAGCCATCAACAGCTTTGGCAACGACACGGTGCTGGTCGAGAAGTACGCCCAGCGCCCGCGCCACATCGAGATCCAGGTGTTCGGCGACATGCACGGCAACTATGTCTATCTGTTCGAGCGCGACTGCTCGGTGCAGCGGCGCCACCAGAAGGTGCTGGAGGAGGCGCCCGCGCCCGGATTGAGCGAGGCGATGCGCCGGCAGATGGGCGAAGCCGCCGTGGCGGCGGCGCGGGCCGTGGCTTACGTCGGCGCCGGCACGGTCGAGTTCATCGTCGAGCAGCGCGCCGATGGCTCAATGAACTTCTTCTTCATGGAGATGAACACAAGGCTGCAGGTCGAGCATCCGGTGACCGAAGCCATCACCGGGCTGGACCTGGTGGAGTGGCAGCTGCGTGTGGCGTCGGGCGAACAACTGCCGCTGGCGCAGGAGCAGCTGAAAATCAACGGCCATGCCATCGAGGCCCGCATCTGCGCCGAGAACCCGGACAACAACTTCCTGCCGACCACCGGCACGCTCCATGTGTACGACAAGCCGGCCTGCACCGCGTTCGAGCGCTCGGACTTTGCCGTGCGGATTGACGACGGCGTGCGCCAGTGCGACACCATCTCGCCGTTCTACGACTCGATGGTCGCCAAGCTGATCGTGCATGGCCAGACGCGCGAGGAGGCGCTGGCGCGCATGGACGAGGCGCTGGCGCAAACCCGCATCGTCGGGCTGAACACCAATGTGCAATTTCTTCGCCATGTGGTGCGCAGCCCGTCGTTTGCCCAGGCCAACCTGGACACGGCCCTGATCCCGCGTGAGGCGGCGGTGCTGTTCAACCAGGAGCCGGTCGGGCTGGCCCTGGCGGCGGCCAGCGCGATTGCCCAGACGCTGCTGGCCGAGAAAGCCAACGAAGGCCACGACCCGTTCAGCCGCCGCGACGGCTGGCAGACGCATGGCGTGACGCGCCGGCCCTTCGAGTTCGA